>JAYUPZ010000642.1:0-2629 GCA_043759805.1 Myxococcales bacterium
GACTCCGCTTGGCCCAGCCTACGGTGCCAACGCCGACTTCGGCTCGGGCGCACTCGGCTGCTCCGATCTGTACACTGCTGGCAACGGCAAGGGCATCGCACGCTTCAATGGCGACACACCCGGCGCCGACGTCATCTGGAAGCGTCCGGTTGAAAAAGCAACCGTACCACCGCCATCGCCTCCGCCGGCTGTTCCAGCGAAACTCTCGGACAAGGTCATGCTGGAACTGGTCACCGCCGAAACCATCGAGGCGCTGGGTGTGGTTGCAGCGCCGGGCGATCGCTCTCAACGTCTTTTTGTCGTCGAGAAACGGGGACCCATCCGGATCTTGCGCGGCAAAACGTTTGCGCCCAAACCCTTTCTGGATTTGACCGGCAAGGTGTCTCTCTGGAAAGCACCCAACAGCGAGCAGGGATTGCTCGGCCTCGCCTTCCATCCAAAGTTCGTCGGGAACGGCCTCTTCTACATCAACTTCACCGATCCCAAGGGCGACACACGGATTGTGGAGTACCGCGTGCAGAAGAACGATCCGGATTTAGCCGACATGGAAAGCGCACGCGAGATCCTTTACGTCAAGCAACCCTATGCCAATCATAACGGTGGCCACCTGGAGTTCGGCCCCGATGGGAAACTGTATGTCGCGCTTGGCGACGGTGGCAGCGCCGATGATCCGCAAGGCAACGCACAGAACCCGAATACTGTCCTTGGTAAACTGCTTCGCATCGATGTCGATTCAAAAGATTTGACTCCGAAAATCATCGGAATGGGTCTGCGCAATCCCTGGCGTTACAGCTTCGATCGCAAGACGGGCGATTTGTACATCGCGGACGTGGGGCAAAACGTCTGGGAACAAGTGCAGTACGTTTCAGCGAAGAACGTCGGCGGTCCCAACAACTGGGGCTGGAACATCACTGAAGGCACGCACTGCTTTCGGGCCGAGCCCTGCTTGCGTCAGGGGCTCATCACCCCGGTCGTCGACTACCCGCACAGCGAGGGCTGCTCGATCACTGGTGGAAACGTTTACCGGGGCAAGGCGATTCCTGCCCTGCGTGGTCACTACTTCTACAGCGACTACTGCACAGCCATTCTCCGTAGCTTCCGCATGAACAAGGGCAAGGTGGTGGACGCGTGGGATTGGAAAGCGGCGCTTGATCCCGAGAGCCAGCTCGCGAAGATCGCAGCCTTCGGCCAAGATAACGACGGTGAACTCTACGTGATTACCCACGAGGGCCCAATTTTCAAACTGGTGCCACGCAAGAAGTAAGGACGACCCGCCGGACCGCGCGGCGCTACTTGAGCTCGCCCGAGATAACGAGCACGATCGCGCGGTTCTTCAAGGTTGCCGTCCCCACCACCGCGGTCTCGCCAAGTCGGAGGGTAAGGTCCGTATCGATGTCAATCCGACCGGCCTGTTTGTGGCGCACATCCAGCGAAACACTGCGCAATACGATCTCGGTTGGTTTACCTGCAACCTTGCTGACGCTCGCTTGCAATTTGATCTCGTATTGCGAGGCTGAGCCGTCGTCGACGAGCGACGCCGGCAACAACGCATCGCCTTCGGAACGGGTCCACGATCCTGATCGCACCCTTTGATCAACCGCGATCAACGCTTGATACGATCGAAACTTGAGTGTCCGGGACAATTCCTGGATGACCGTATCCAGGCCCCTGGGCACGTCCGATTCTCCTTCATTGCCAGCCAGCAGAACGTGTACATGCAATACAAGATCGGGGGTCGGTGTATCAAGCTGCCGAATCGCGTCGGCTATGGCGTTGACGTTCGCGGGGTAATCAAAAACCGAGATCGATTCAAACGCGGATGTTTCGTCAAGCTTCGACCCCTTGGCACCACTTCTCAGCGCCTGCAAGGGCTTGACCACGTCGTTCGATGTTTGATGTTTCAGTCGAAACAACTTGGCCGTCATGGCCGGCTCGGCAACAGCCGTCGACGGCAAGCCGATGAGCAAGAGCAAGCAAGTCAGCAAGGAGATTCGCAAGCGCTTACAGCCCCGGCGCGGCATCACAGCGAGGGCCTCACAGGCAAGCCAACAACGTTGTCACCATCCGCCTGCCGATCCACGAGCCAGATGATTCGAACGGAGGGATTCGCCGCACGGAACTCGATGGCCGTCCGCGCCGGTGGTTTATCGGATTGTGCCACGATTGATGTTGGCGCTGATGCACCGACAACATCATCCTCATGTCGCCAGTGGCGGCGCCAGTCGGTCACTGGTTGGCTAGCCGTCTTCCACTCCTGGGTCGAAGGCTTCGTCTGCCCCACGGATGACTGTTTTTGCTCGCCAATCGATTGACTGGAAGTGGACAATAACAAACTGAGCCCCGACAAAACCAACGCGCCTCCCACCAACCAAAGCGCACGCTCGACGAATCGCGTCGATGTTGGTTTGCGGTCGAGATCCGCCATCACCCGGGCGTGCAAGCGAAAGACCGCTGGTTCCGAAACCGGCGTTGCCATCAAGGATTCATGGACCGCCGCTCGCAGCCAGGACTGATCACCGCCCGTGGCCTCGGCCAGCGCTTCCTCGCGCGCTGCACAGGCCGCGCATTGTTCAAGATGGGCTTGCACCTTGCTTGATTGCTCGCCTTCGAGATCGCCGGCAACGAATAG
>JAYUPZ010000643.1:0-2628 GCA_043759805.1 Myxococcales bacterium
CTGCGGACGCGCATCGGTACGCGACGCATGCGGCGCCACGCGTTTCTCTCTCTGGTGCTGAGCCCCGAAACCTTTGCCTCGGCGGACAGGGATGCATGGGCCGATCGACTGGCGCCGCTGTTTGGCCACGACCTCGCCCTTCAACCTCCCATCGTGATGAAACAGGTCGGCGCAATGGCGCGCCACGATGCGTATGACAAAATCGATCAACTGGGCCATATACCCACCCTGGTTGCCAGTGCCGAGCACGACGGTATCGCACGCGTGGCCTATGGGAAACAACTGGCCGCCAAGATCCCGGGTGCGACATTCGTCGAACTACCCAACGCTGGTCATGGCGTGCCCATCGAGGATGCACCAAAGATCAACGCCTTGCTGCGAGAACAGTTTCAAAAACCGAGCCGAGGTCCTGTCGTATAGCGCCGCGCTCAGGCACTCTTTTTGCTCGCGTCGATCCACTCCTGCCAGACGCCGTCCTGATACCCGACCGTCGCATCTTTCCCGTTTCGTACCACAGGGGTACGCAGCAACAACGGATCGTCGATCAACATCTGCTCGATGCGGGGACCTGTCGGAGCCGAGTACTTCAGGCCCTTGTCAACGTAACGCTTCCCCTCGCGATCGATGAGCGCCTCGCTGCCGCCAACCCGTGCAGCAACGCTGCGCAGTTCGCCGGGCGAGATCCCTTTTTGCGCAAGATCAATGACCTGAACCTTGATATTGCGCTCGCGAAAAAAACGTTCAGCCTTGCGGCTATCGGCGCACTTCTTTGTTCCAAAGATCTGAATATTCAGGGTGCCCATCGGCTAGGGTGTTACTCCCGCATCGGGAACTGAAACGCAATACGGATTAAAAGCGGCCCTCGAAGCGCGCTTCTTGTTCAGCAAGGCCAATTCCGCCGGCGCGAAACCTCGGCCCGAATGAAGCGGGAGTCGTTCGCGAACAAACGCTTCTATTGTGGCCCGCATCGCACTTGCTCCCAATTTCGTCGTCGGATCCTGATCAAGACACTCATCCCAAAGTTCAAAAAGCGTTTTTCGTTTTTCGCCGTCGGAAAACCCGGGCGTCATCATGACCTCGGAAAGCCGTTCCTTCAGACCAAATAGCGCCGACTGTTCCCGATTTCGCTGGGCCTCGATCATCTTGCACAGGCGTTCCTCACGCGTCGCTTCTGCCAGTCGATGCTGTTCGTACCGGTACGGATTCTGCCCCACGGCTTTCATGATCGTGTCCGTGAGATCAAACTTGCCTTGAATCCCAACAACACCATCCCCGATATAAGCTTTGAGCTCGGCCGGCGGATCAGAAAATTTCCGTATCGTACCGTCATCCTCAAGGTGCATCGCCACCCCGCCACGCCCCTTTACGTTTCTCGTGGCGGCAGAGGGCGGAGCATCGCCCGTCGTCTCTTTCTTATCCGGATGCCATGCAGGATCGGAGGCAACGACGTCTCGTGGATTGACGCCCGGGATCTGCGAGCCGTTCCGAAGTGACCACAGGCGATCGGTTGCGGGGTCGAAAGCGTTCGATACGTTGTCTTCCAGTGTCTCGTACTGTGGCTCTCTCGGTACGGATTCACCCCTGGACGGCCGGCTCCTCGACTCCGTGAACGGCGAACGAATCGCCGATTTCGCGATCACATCACCAAAACTGGAAGGCGGTGGCGACACAGTCGGAGCGGCGAGATCTGGGGCGACAATCTCGATTTCAAGGGGAAGCTCGACCCGTATGGGCTCCGCCGGTTTTGGCATTCGCCAAAAAACGACCGCCATCGCCCCATGCAGAAGCGCCGAGACCCCAAGGGCCTGATGGAGTCGGCGGCGTTGCATATCGCCATTCTAACGCGCCACCCTGGGTCAGGCAACTGTTCAAGAAAGGCCCTGTTTGTGGTACGTTGGGTGCCGAATGAACGTCCGTGTCTTTGCATTTCTGGGCATTACAACCTTCGTGCCATCGATAGCGATGGCCCAGGCCACCCTGGCCATCGAGGCAAAGGATGCCTGTGCTACCGGGCAGGTTGATCGAGGCGTTGCGTTGATGGAGGTTCGTTTCGAGCAAACCAACGATCCGACACACGTCTTTAACCAGGGTGTGTGTTACGAAAAAAACCAAAGGATCCCGGCCGCCATCCAAACCTTCGAGCGCTTTGTCGCGCTACCCAATGTTGCTTCAACTGCGCGCACCCAGGCACAGGCCCGCATCGCGAGGTTGCGCAATCCCGTTGCCGCTCCGCCGCCCGCAGCCATACCGGCTCCGCGTACACCCGCGCCTTCCACGCAGAATCAACCCATCGCAATCGTAGGACAGGCACAGCGACCATCCGGCGTGATCGTGATGCCACGGGCCCAACCGCCTCGTATCGTTTCAAGCGCCCTTGATCCGGTGGCGCCGGTTGCAGCTCCCGTGGCGCCGGTTGCAGCTCCCGTGGCGCCGGTTGCAGCTCCTGCGGCGCCGGTTGCAGCTCCCGTGGTGCCGGTGGCAGCTCCGGTTCCGACCACAACGCGCGCACAATCGTCGCCGTCTCTTCGGAACGTATCGGATACCAGGAACGCCCCCGCTTATGTTGACGATCCGCCGAATCGCGAACCGGTGGAATACTGGAATGGTGCGAGAATTGGTTCGGTCGTG
>JAYUPZ010000644.1:0-5579 GCA_043759805.1 Myxococcales bacterium
CGACCACTCAAGAGGATTCCGATGCGCTGGATGCGGTCCATGTCCCTACTTGGGTACCCCCGGCTTGAGGTCCCGTCAAAAAACCCACCACGGAAGTGGTGCTGATTCTGCCTCCTCGGGATTCTTTGTGGTAAAGAACCGATTCTCATGACTTTTTTAGAGGCTGCCCTCGTGGTTCTCCGCAGGGAAGGAAAGCCGCTTCACTATAAGGACATCGCGGATCGGGCCGTGGCAAAGGGGTTGCTCACTATGGTGGGTCGCACCCCTGCAATCACGATGCAAACCCAGCTCCAGTCAGCGATTAACAAATCACCCGGCAATCCATTTGTGCGGGCAAAACCCGGCTTTTTTGGATTGCTTCGCTATCCGCAGCTGTCGCCCGACGAGCTTGCTGCGTTTGACGACCTGGGCAGACCAGCCACGGGCGTTGTCCCCCCACGGGTTGAATCGGAATCCACTGAACCACGGCAGGTTGAAAGTCGCCCAGCCATTGCTGGCGGCGCTGACCGAGTGGCGAGTGACGGTCGAGGCGGACGGAGCCGAAGGCGAGGTCGGCGAGGTCGCGGCGGCAGCGATCGGCCAGAAGAAACAGAAGATTTGAACGCGAGCAATGGTGGAGGATCCGATTTGGACGAGCGCGATTTACCGGAAGGTGAAAGCAACGAAACGACGTCGGCTGTAGAGGGAATAAAAATCTCCCCGATGGCGGCGGCTTCGGTTCTCCCTGCAGTGGAAGGCTCGGACGGCGAGGATGCTGATCTGGCGGGTGACGATGGTCCAGAAGGCGAAGAGGGCGATGGACCCGAGGGCGAGGGCGATGGCCCGGGAACCCGGCGGCGGCGTCGTCGTCGGCGTCGGCGGCGGGGTGGCGAGCTCGGGCTGCGCGAAGGTGGAGCCGAGATCGGCGCAGAAGTTGTTCGCGAGGAATTTGACGGTCCGCCGGCTCATTTCGATGCATCGCAAGAGGGTGGCGAATTCTCGGGTGAAAACCCGTCGGCACGTCCTTCGGCTGAATCCGAGGGTGAGTCCGATGGCGGAGACGAAGGTGGACCTTCCCCATCGGAAGGCGAGTCACGTCGGATCCTGGCACCGCTCGACGCGGCCATTGAAATCCTTACGGCTCAGGCGCCGGGTCGGGGCGTGCACGTACGGCAGATCGCCGACGCGGCTGTCCGCCGTCGCTTGATTCACGGTGAATCCCACGAGGCCTGGCGTGTGGTGCGGGCTGCCCTTGCGGCAGAGCCTCGCGAACGCCTACGCAACGGACAACGACCCCGCATTCGAGCTGCCGGCAGCGGTTTATTCGCCCTTGCGCGTCGCCCAGCGGACATGGATCTCGAACGTGCAGAACAGGTCTTCGGCGAAGCCCGTCGGGCCCTCCGTGAGCGCACGCTCGCGTCGCTGGAACAGCGACTCGGCGAGCTTTCATCGGGTGCATTTGAGGCGATTGCCCGCGTGCTGCTCCAGCGCGAAGGCTTTGGTCCTGCGACCTTCGTCAAACGTGTCGAAGGCACCGTTTATGTCGAGGCCTCGCGTGGTCGTGGCTTCAAGCCTTCTCGCTGCCTCATTGGTTTGCGCGGCTCCAACTCGGCCGCAGGCCGTCGTTCCGTCGGCGAACTGAGGGCGGGTGTTCGTGCCCGCGGACTCGACGAGGGCGTGTTGTTACTCGCCGGTCGCCTGGCCGAAGACGGCATTAGCGAGTGGAAGCAGCCTGGACCGCCCGTTGAGGTTGTGGATGGTCCCGCTCTGGCGGATGTGTGCGTGCGCCACGGAATCGGCGTGCACAATGCCAACGTCAGTGTCGATTTCGTCGATGCCGATTTCTTCGCAGAACTCGCCGAAGGCTAAGCACTTCGACGTTCGATGGTTGGGGCGGGTGGATTTTGGTCCAACCGCCCTTTTGCAGGAACAGTTGCGGCAAGGGGTGCAACGCGGCGATACGCGCGAAACCCTGTTGTTGTGCGAGCACGAGCCCGTCATCACGATGGGTCGATCCGCACGATCCGAAAACGTGCTTCTGTCGCGTGAACAGTTGGCGGCGCGCAAGGTGACGCTTGTTTCGGCTTCCCGGGGCGGCGACGTAACGTATCACGGCCCGGGGCAATTGGTGGGTTATCCCATCTTCAAACTGCGCAAAGGCGTGGTCGATCACCTGGAACGGATGGCGGCGGCATTGCTGGTCGTTCTGATGGAGCTCGGCGTGGCTGCGCGCTGGCGGCGCGACGCGCCGGGTTTGTGGGTTGGGGGCGCGAAGATTTGTGCCTTCGGCGTTCACGTACAGAAGCGGGTTTCGATTCACGGTTTTGCCCTCAATATCTCGGTGCCTCTTGACGCCTTTTCAAGCATCATTCCTTGCGGGCTTTGCGATAGTGGCGTGACTTCGGTTCAGACCCTGACCGGAAAGGACGTTGCGGTGGAAACACTGGTTCCGGCCGTGGTGGCCAGCTTTGATTCCATGTTTGCCTTCGACGATGTCATACGGTTGACCGAATGAACCTGAGCTGTATACGGGTTGTAGTCTCGCTGCTGTGCCTCGGTGCAGGCTGTCGATCGCGTGATCCGGTTCCGCCAGCAGTGGAAGAAGTTGTGCCTCGTCTGGGCGACGTTGTGGTACGAAACGGGAGCGCCACCGAGCCCGTCGCGGGTTTGTACCCGGAGGCGTTGACGGGAAAGGCACGGGCGCGGTTGGCGGCATCCGGCGTGTTTGCATCCGAAGCGAACGCGGCGGCGCCCCGTGCCAACTTTACGATCGCGTTCCTCATCGAAGTCGGCCCCGGGCAAGACGCTGCGCTTCGCGCGGTGGCCGCAGCGGAGCTAAAGGTGACCGTGTCTCCGCCAACACCTCTGGCAAGTCGATTCCTTGAAAATGTTGAAGCTGCGGCCGATGCGCCGATGCCCCCGCCCGAGTCCGGTGCAACCGCAGCAGCGGAGCGGGTCGAGGCTTTCTCGGGACGATTGCTCGACGATCTGCTGCGCGATTATATTGGCCGTGTGCGGCTCGGTCGGGCCAAAAGCGACGCGGTTCTCGCGGCACTCAATAGCCCGATTCCCGATGTTCGCGAGGAGGCCGCCCGAATCTCGGGTGAGCGAAAGTTAAAGGCGGGTGCCGATCGGCTTTTGGTGCTGCTTTCGGACCCCGAAGAAGGGGTGAGGGATGCGTCCCTCGGTGCCCTCATTGCTTTGAAAGAAGAGCGTGCTGTCGCTGAACTTGGCAAGACCCGATCAATGCGAGATGCCCGGGAGATGGCAAAGATTCTCGATGCCATCTCAGTGTTGGGGGGCTCCGAGGCGGTCTCGTATCTGGAATTCGTCGCCGATGCCCACCCGGACGCCGCGATTCAAACCCTCGCCCGAGAGGCGCTCGCTAGGATGCGTCGCGCAAAATGACAACTTAATTATTCGGCGAGGTAAACCTTAGTATAAACAACATGATACATTAGCTTTGCATGGGCAACTTAGTTGTCGACTCAGTCCCGAGCCGATATCGTGTGACAGAACGCCTTGAAACGCGAGGTGCGACCGAGACCTATGCCGCCATCGATTCCGATTCTGGCGCCGAGGTCGTGATCAAGATTTCCCTGGCCGACGAGGGGATGGCCCTCGGGGAGTACCAGTTTCTTCGACGCCTCGAACATCCCGCAATCGAGCGAGTTGTCGATGTTGGACGAACGCCCGCTGGAGGCAGTTACCTCATCGCGCTTCGGGCGAAAGGAATACCGCTGTCCATGTTTCGTGTTGCGGATCCAGCCGTTTGGAAACGACTCGGTTGGGAACTCTGCAATGCGCTGGCTTATCTGCACGCGCGCGGCATCGTCCATGGTGATGTGAATCCGTCGAATGTGATTGTGGCGCAAGACGGCCAGGCGACGCTTATAGATCTCGGACTCGCAACGAAGGCACTCGACGCCCGTGAGGGTGATGCGATGGTAACGACCGATCAGGGCTTTTCGGGGACACCGGGCTACGCAGCGCCGGAAGCGTTGCTTGGAGTCCAGAGCGAACGTGCCGATCTGTTCGGACTTGGGGCCACCTTGTTTTTCGCATGGGCCGGTCACGGGCCTTTCGGTGAGGGCAGGGAGGCCGTGGTACGCATGTTGCGCGAGCCCGCGCCTTCGATCGGAAAAGTCGCGGTGCCGTTGCCGTCGGGATGGAACGAGCTCCTCGCCGAATTGTTGGCTTCGGAGTCCGCCAAACGGCCGGTTGGCGCGCGAGAGGTTCTTGCCCGCATGGCTAGACTTGCACCCGATCCAGATGACGACACCGCCGTGCGAAGTGCACTGGCGGTTCCGCAGCCCGCCGGCGATCCACTGGCTGGCATCATCGTCGGACGGACTGATGCCGAAAAGGTGCTGACTGAACTTCTTGGAACGCTATTGTCGCCGGAAGACAGCATCGCCACGCCGGTTGTGGTCGTTTGCGGCGATCCGGGATCCGGTCGGCGAACGTTGTTACGCCGGGTGATGGACGAATTTCGCATCGCAGCCTTCACGGGCAAAGTGCCAACCGTCGAGTGGGTTGTGGACCGGAAACCGGATCTGGGTCAGGCTGATCTTCTCGCGGAAACGCCCGGTAACGAGCCGCGCGCGGCAGCAGCTCGGCGACGGTGGTTGAGCGAACTCGAAACCGCTCGGGATCGAACAGGCCACCCGGTTTGTGTCGTTTTTCTTGAGACACCGTCTGACGAACAGCGGGCTTGCATGGCTCTGTGTAATACGATTCGGCCCGCCGGGATCGTGGTATTGGGTTCGGATAGCGAGCCTTCGTTGCTTGAAGGTAGTCTGTCGTTGTTGTTGCCGCCTCTATCCGGTGATGACATTGCCTTGCTCGCACGGCAAGCGACTGGTATTGCGCCGTCCACCGAATGGATCGGCGGATGCTTGCAAGCCACCGGGGGTCTGGCCGAGGCTGTTGCCTTGCTGGTTCGAGACTGGATCTTGTCAAGCAACCGTCCCGTCGCGTTTACCGCGGGAGCCGTGGGCTCTGATCTGGACGCGGTGTTGCGGCGCAACTTTGGAATACTCGGCGTTGCAGAACAACGACGGGTTCTTTGGGCCGTGCTTTGCCCCAAGAGCGTGGATGCTTCGGGCGCGGACGCGATATCCGTCTCCGGTTGGTTGGTGGCAGACGGCCGCAGCCGGTGTCGGTTGCTGTCACAGCGTCACGCACAGGCGGCAATCGACTGTGGAGCGGGAGTCACCCTGGACGCGCCCCTTCGCGACGCTCTGTCGGGACTTGTGTCGTCGTTCAACGACAAAGAAGACGGTATCGATCCCGATCGCATGCGTTTGCAGGCCGAGTGTTGCGTTTTGTTGGGGCAGATCGATCGGGCATCGGAGATGTTGTTTCGGGCTGGAACACTCGCCTGTCGACTTGGTCGGTTTCAGCTTTCGGTGCAGACGTTTGCCCGCGGCGAATCGCTTGGTGTTCCGTTGAGCATCGAACACGAGCCCTTCTTCGTGAGGGCACTTGGGATGCAAGGGCAATACGCCGAGGCTCGTAGACGAATTGATTCCCTTCAGACCGCTTCGCCCGGATTGGCAGTGGCTCGATTGTCCGCATGGATCGAACGGCGAGCGGGT
>JAYUPZ010000645.1:0-11867 GCA_043759805.1 Myxococcales bacterium
GTTAGCCGCAGGGGTCGGGTAGAAAGGCGTCCACGCAGGGTGCCCAACAGATCCCGGCCGAGGGAAAAGATCTCGTCGGCGTACCGAAATACGATTCGGCCCGTATCCGTGAGCACCAAGTTTCTTCCCACCCGATCAAACAGTTTCTCGCCCAGACTTTCCTCCAGCAAACGAATCTGCCCACTGATTGTTGGCTGCGCCAGTCTGAGCTCCCTGGCGGCGCGCACAACGCTGCCTGTGCGCGCTACAGACCAGAAATACAGTAGATGATGATAATTCAGCCACTCCATGGGGGTTCGCGCGGGTACGGCCTCGATTTTCAGCATGTTGCCGCAACCGGCAACAATAGTCGAGTCGACGAGCACAACGCCATGCCCCGTCGGGCCATGTCCTCCTGAGATTATTTCGGTGCCATGGCGCGCCTGTCGTTTCGGATTCAGGGCGCTGCTGCGGCGACCATTCGGAAGCCCGGATGTTCGGCGAGAGCCAACATGGCGTCTCGAAAACGGCCTTCCGCGCCGTTGGCCAGGTAGGCACCCAAATATGCCACCAGAGGCGCTTCGCCTTCGGTCTCAAGATGCCCGGTCGCGTAACGATAAAGTTGCTTGAAAACACAGGGCAGCATATCGGGATGCGCCCGCAGCGCGCGGCCCAGCTCGCGTGCGTCGGATACAGCGACATCGTCGATCGAACCCGACGTGTCGATGGTCGCGCCGTTCTCGGTTTCTCGGTAGAGGCCCGCAGCATCAAAGCGCTCGAGGACAAGGCCGACTGGATCAAGCAATTCATGACAGGCCTTGCACTCAGCCTTGATGTTGTGTACGTCCAGACGTTGTCTCTGAGTCGCAACCGGGCCCATCGTTGCATCCGGCAACTGCATCACAACGTCGGGCGGGGGATCCGGTATTTCCTGACACAAGATCCGCTCGCGAACGAAGCGACCGCGCTTGGTCGGAACGGTTGACGATTCTTTCGATAGCACCGACAAGATTCCTGCATGGGTCAGCAATCCACCGCGCGGCGCATCGTCAGGCCAACGCACTTTCCCATCGGCATCGCGCAATCCCGTCGCACCATAAAATTCAGCCAAAAGAGGATCTACGAATGTGAGGTCACTATCGAGCACCTCGGCGATGTTCCCGTCACGCTCCAAAACGATATGCGATACCAGCGTACTCGTTTCGTTTCGCATCGAATTTCCAATTTCTGGATGCTTCGCAACGAACGGAAATTTATCTGCATCCTTCTCGACGCGGTCAACCGGCAAAGAGCAGAGCTCACCGAAGAATCGAATCAGGGCATCCGAGGCCCGCGGACCATCAAGCAACCTCAGGGCTTGTTTTCTGATCCCGGGCCCATCGACCAGCTCGCCCTGTTCGGCGGCGTCGAGCAACTCGTCGTCGGGCGTACTGCCCGTAAGCCAAAACGACAGACGTGATGCCGTCTCGAATCCTGTCAAGGCGCGTTGGACACTGTTGTCGGCATCCGTAACACCCATCTCGGTCTGGTACAAAAATTTCGGCGAAACCAACAACGCCATCGTGACCATCTGCAAACCTCGCCACCGGTCCGACTTGGCGACAACCGTGTCGTAAAGCGATCGCAAACGCGTTTGCTCTGCGTCTTGCAGCGGCCTGCGAAACGCACGGCGGCCGAATACACGAATGAAGGCATCGACGCATTCGACGCCCGTTGCTTTGATAGAACAACCGGTCAGCGATTGCCGTTGATCAGCATCTGCAAACACCTTCTCGACCTCTTCTCGAACGCTCCGGTCCAGCAAGTCCACTGTCGTGGCGGATGCCGAAAGTGAAGACGCGCCGACCGTCGAGAATCCGTACAACGGAACATCGCCCGGCACGTCAATGCCTGCACCATCGATCGCCAGAAGATCGGCCAACGATGAACGGTACTGTTCTGCCGTCAACAAAGCCAGCCGTGCTGGTGCGGGCGTAAACGCCTCAAGCATCGGTGCAACAGGTACGCCTGTGCCTCCGACGGGATTTCCGTCTTCATCGACTTCGTCCGGAGCGCCTTGATTTTCAGATCGGCCCATATCACCCGTGCAGGCAAGCGCAGCGCCCAGCATCAACAGTGCCAGTACATCTGTCTTCAAGGAGAGGTCTCTAGAAAAAATGTGCATGATCGTTTCTCATTAGGCGAGCAGCTCGGCAATGGGATTGGAAGTCGAAAAGCCACCGGAACCGAAATTCGGCGGTTGGCCCAGGGCGGCCAGCATCGTCGCGGGCGCGCGCGTAATCCGTCAATCAATAACGACGGCACATCGGCTGGCAGCAGAGTTCTCACGTCAGAACAAGGCGCGCCGATTTTCACAACCGGGATCTACGAAAACCAGGACAAATTGTTCTTCGTCGGCCGAGACGGTCTGCGTGTTGGGAATTCGTACGACATTGCTGAATACCTGTCCAAAAGTCGCACGGAACTCGCACTCCACGCGTTCGGCATGGCAGATGGAATGAGAGACGCCGACTTCAGCTATCCCGCAACCCCTCGGGCCAGCGCCCTGCCTGACGGGCGCATGCTGTTTGGCAGTGCGACGGAGTTTGTCGCGATGGGCAATTTACGAGATCGAACCGCACCCCGGTTATTTCCACCCATCATTACAAAGGTGGTGGTCGACGGTCAGCAGTATCCGATTGCCGAACATCTTCGACTCCCCCCAGGTCGTCATCGGCTGGAGTTCTCATTTACTGCGGTTTCATTCCGCGACGATCCAATTCGGTTTCGGACGCAGCTCCGCGCGGCCGGCACGGGGGAGAGACCCAGCTCGCTTGAAAACCAGGAAGCGAGACACGTTTCTTATTTTAATCTTCCGCCGGGCGATTTCGACTTTTCTGTCGAAGCATTGGAACCAGGTCAAACCAATTCGTACCACAATCAAGCGCGGTTCCGGTTCGCCATTGCGGCTGCCTGGCATGAACACTGGATGGCCCGCCTCGCCCTCGGTGCAATGGGTGTCACCTTTTTGGTTGTCGCAACGCTGGCGTTTCGTTCGCACCAAATGGCCATGCGTTTCGCGCTTGTCACAAAAGAGCGCAACCGAATCGCGATCGATCTGCACGATGGAGTCGAACAAAACATGGCGGGGATCTTGCTTCAGCTGGGCGTTGCGGAACGCCATCTACCCGGGGAACATCCTGCACGCGATCCCGTTTTCGCCGTGCGTACGATAGTGGGTCAGGTGCATGACGATCTTAGACATCTCGTCTGGCAAATGCGAGGCCCAGGCGGCCATGCGTCGCTTACAAGCGCGCTGCAAGCTCAGGTCGAACGTGTGTTGCAAGCTGGACTCGATGGCCATTTGTCCGTTCCCCGCGACTTGCGACCGGGCGCAGAAGAAGAAGCGGTCATCTTGCGTACCGTGCAAGAATCCATCACCAATGCGCTCAGACATGCTTCCGCAAAGCAGATCATCGTGACAATCGAAAAGAAAGCCGACGGATTGGAGCTGCGCATTGTTGATGACGGCATCGGCTTTCACCCGGATGAAGTGGAACAAACTTCGATCGTTCACCTGGGTTTGATTGGCATTCGTGAACGAATCGAACGCGCTGGCGGTACGTTGAAAATCATCACCGCGCTGCGATCCGGCACACAAATCATTGCCAATCTACCGATTCAGCATGGGCGGAGAGTGGCGCAGTCATGACACGTGATCCGCCATCCATTGACGTAAAAAAGCCGATTACGGTTTTGGTCGCCGAAGATCACTTTGTGGTCCGACAGGGCTTGCGTTCAATTCTCGAAAGCGCTGGATTAACATTGGTTGCCGAGGCCCGAAGCGGAACCGAAGCGGTGGCGCGCTTCCTCGCGACACGACCGGACGTTTGTATTCTGGATGTGCGCATGCCCGACATGGATGGCATCGTGGCGATGGGGCGCATTCTCGACATCGACAAATCCGCACGAATCATCGCGCTTTCAAGTCACGAAGGCGACGCCGATATCAAACGCGCACCCGAAGCGGGTGCGGCCACCTACGTTCTCAAGCGATCGCTGGATGCCGACCTTCCCGATCTCGTGCGGGTCATCGCCGGGGGGGCAATCCCCTCGATCGTCAGGTACGCCGCGCCCTCACCTCGGCCTCTCCGCGATCGGAACTGACGGAACGTGAGATCGAGGTCCTTGGGCTCGTTGCCCGGGGCGAATCGAACAAGGACGTCGCCCGAACGCTTTCTTTGTCGGTCAACACCGTGAACAATCACGTCGCAAATATTTTGGTTCGTCTCGATGCGACGGACCGAACCCACGCGGTTACCATCGCCCTTCGTCGTGGCATTGTTCGACTGGAGTAACGACCACCATGCAATTCACAATTTCGTTCGCTTTTATCTTTGCCGCGCTTGTTTCGGGATGTGCGCATCCGAATCGCAACCTGCTGGCAGATGGCCAACTTCAATCGTGGCATCTTGTCGTCGCAGATCGAACCAACCTCGAAGACAAAGTCGATACCAGGTTCTTCGCCCTTGAGGACGGTACCCTTCATGTCCTTGGTGCGGCGGCAGAGGGCGAGCCCATGCCCTTCGCGTACCTCGCGACGAAAGAACACTTTTCCAACTACCACTTGCGTGTGGCGTTTCGCTGGGGGCAGCGGCGATTCGCGCCACGCACCCATGATAAACGCGATGCCGGCGTGCTGCTGCACGTCCACGGAAAGGACATCGTTTGGCCGGATGCGGTCGAACTACAGATTCAAGAAGGCGATGTCGGCGATGCCTTCACAATTGACACGCAGATCACCACCCATGTGGTGCCGGGCAGCATCGTCAATAAAGATGGCATGCCCGAGGCGATCCACGATCCGGATGGCGTCAAACACACGCAGGGTCAAGACGGGATCACCCGTATTGCGAAATCTCGCCTGGCCGAACAAGCCGGTTGGAACGAGGTCGAGGTTATTGCCTGTTACGACCAGCTTTGGTTCAAGGTCAACGGCCAGCTCGTCAATCATCTTGAGGATGTTCGTACCTCGCGACCGGATGGGTCTGGGAACGCAGGATGGAGCCCCTTGACGACCGGTCGAATCGCGCTGCAAGCCGAAGGCGCGGAAATCTATTACAAGGATATTTCGCTTGTGCCGATTGCGGAATATGCCGGCCAAACGTGTCACTGAAAACATAGGGCGCTCGATCGGACCGCCCACCGAGCCTCATCGGTGTGTGGCCTTTAAAAGCGTCCGGCCCACATCAGCGACGGGGAGCCGTCGGATCCCACGGTCGGGACAAGGGCAGTGCTCGTTACACCGCTCGCTTCGGCGCGCTTGCCTTCCTCCCAGCCGAGGTAATACAAAACGCCACCGGCCGCCAATCCGAGTCCACCGACGACAAACGAGATTCCGGTCAAAAGATTCTTTGAATCGATGTCGGAATCCTTCTGCTTGACGGAACTTGTCCATCCCATCGTCCGGTAGTCCTTCTCGACCTCGCTTTCGAGCGTAGAGGCCTGCGCGTGAAACAAAAAGCCAAGGCCCGTGAAGATCACGCCTGCGCCGCCCGAGATCATGCCGGATAGCTTCAGGGTGTTTGCTTTTTCCGGATCCCCTGCAGGAAGCGCCTGCGCGCTCACACCGATCGAACCTTCGGGCGAACCTTCTGGCTTTTCCTCGACCGCGGGCGGGGGCTGGCTTGCGGCCAGTTTCGCCAGGCGTTCTCGTTCAACCACTTCCTCGGCCGCCTGTCGTCGCGCGTTTTCTTCATCGGTCTTGCGACGCACCTCGGCCTCCTCGCCTTCTTTGATTTGACGTTCGAGGACCACGATGCGCGCGCGTGCTTCGGTTGCTGCGGTCGCAGCCGCGCCGAGAGCCGTGTACTTTTTGTAGTACTCGATCGCTTTTGGCGGATTCTTCAACTCCTCGAAGGCACGGGCAACGTTGAAGAGCACACCCGCGCGGGGATCGAGTTCGTAGCCAGCCAAGAATTCTTTGACGGCGAGATCAAACGCTCCGGCCTTGTAATACGCTTTGCCTTGATCGTAGTGCTCTTCGGCCTGCACCTTGCGGTTTGCGGCCTGTGCATGGGCGAAAGAGGGCCCAAGTTGCGCCGAAATCACCAGGGCAACGCAAAATGCCGCGCGCGCCCACCCCGTTTGTTTTGCTGTATTCATGCCCGGTTCCATCGCCAATCGGCGTCGCGAAATTGTACCGCGAAGGTGTACGAATTAGAAATCGACCAGCTCGCCCCAGTCGCGATTGCCCTTTTTGCCCTTGGCGCCGTTCTTGTCTGTCTTCGCTCCCGAGTTGGCCGCACCAGCGGCGGGGCGCTTGACCCCTTCAGGAGACTTGGCCACGGGTGCGGGCTGGCTCGGTGCAGCGTCCAGCGTCACATCGATCGCACCATCTTGATGATCAGAGATCGCGATCTTTTGATCCGCGAAACCCGCCGCCCGGATGACAAAACCAATCTGGCTGTTGCCCGCCGGAAATGTGCCATCAAAGGGTGTCTTGCCGAGGAAGGCACTGTCGGATGCCGAAATCACCGAGGCAGCCGACGGCGTTGAGCGGATGGACAATTTGACCCGCCTCGATTCAGCAGGTGCCGGTGCGGCCACCGGTGCCGCCACCGTCGCGGGTGATGCCGCGGGTTTTTCACTTCCACCGGAAGCAAGCACTGCCACGAGCGCGCCCACCAACACCACGGCGCCACCTGCGATGGCGAATATTTTCTTGTTGTTGTTGACGGGTAGGGGCTCATCAACGACGTTTGACATCGTTCGCATGGGACCTTGACCGGCCCGGGTTCGATTCGACGCAGGCGACGAGCCCGTTCGCATCTTGCTTCGCCCCGTGCCGCCCGCGTGTCCGGCGGCGGGTGCCGGCAGGACGTCACCGACGAGCGCGGGATTGATCCCGGCCAAATCCGCTTCCATGTCGGCCGTGGTCTGGTAACGGGTGTCCACGTCCTTCTCAAGCGATCGCATGATGATCGACTCGAACATCGCCGGGACCGAGGGGTTCATTTCACTTGGACGGGGCGGTTCTTCAATGATGTGGGCCGTGATGAGTTCACCGAACCCGTTGCGAACAAAGGGTGGTTGGCCACAGACCATCTCGAACATGATGCAACCGACGGCGTAAATGTCGGTGCGACTGTCGACCTCACCCGAGCCTCGACACTGTTCGGGGGACATGTATGCAGGTGTTCCCATGACCGTGCCGGTTCGGGTCTTCTGCATGGCACCGTCGTCGCCAGTCAGCTTGGAAATACCGAAATCCAGCAGCTTTACGCGATCGCCCGTTGGCGTGGCCGGATCGGGAACGATGTAGATGTTATCGGGCTTTACGTCGCGGTGAACGATCCCATTTTTGTGGGCAGCTCCCAGTGCCGAACAAAGCTGCCAGGAAATGTCGAGTGCCCGCGCAAAGTGCAGACCCTTCTTCAACAGATCGGCAAGCGACGATCCAGAGAGGTACTCCATGACGATGTACGCATGGCCCGATGCATGGTAGCCGAAATCGTAAACATCCACGATGCCGGCATGCTGGATCTTTGTTGCAGCCTTGGCCTCATTGAAAAACCGTCCTACGATTTCCTGATTGGCCGAAAGTTCCGGCAGCAGCATCTTGACCGCTGCCTTTTTTCCCATGAGCTCGTGAACGGCCTCGTAGACCGCACCCATGCCGCCTACACCCAGCTGGCGTACCAGTTTGTAATTCCCTACTTTGCTTCCGATGAGAAGGTCGGTTGCTGCAGACTGTTCCCCTTGAGATTCGCTCATCGAACACAGGCTCCGTATATGTTTTCGAATGCTCGGTAATTGAGCATTCGGCAGTATCGCACCAAACGTTGAGGTGCGCAGTTCTTCTGCGACGCAGCGCGTTTTAATGGTCCGGCTTTGGATGTGGGTCCAGGTACGCGCCTCCAAACGAAGATGGTTTTCTTCGGCTGACCCATTGTGATCGCGGCGCTTTTCCGCGAAAATCAAAGGTTCATGCGTAGATTTGTTGTGCAGGTTGGTTTATTGGCCGGAGTAGTTTTGCTGGCCGCGGCGTGTGTCAAACCGGAATACGAAGAGAACATTCCGTGCAGCCTGACGGGCGAATGCCCTCCGGGACAATCGTGCGGGACGGACAACTACTGTCGCGGTTCAGGCAATCCGGGCCAGGGTGGCATCGTTGGCACATCGACGTCCGGTGGATCCGGTGGTAGCTCGATCGATGCTCCCGTGAACATGACCGGCGGCATGTCGGGTATGCCGGATGCCCAGGTCACCATGGATGCACCTGTCGTTGGATGCCAACCCAAGGCGTGTGCTGCGGTTGGTGCAACCTGCGGCACCATCCTCGATGGTTGCGGTGGTACGGTTATGTGCGGCCAGTGTGCCGGGGCGGATTCGTGTGGCGGCGGCGGTCCCAACAAGTGCGGCCCCATGAGTTGTTCGGAAACCACCTGTTCCGCCGCCGGCAAAGAATGCGGCCTTATCTCGGATGCCTGCGACGGTGTGCTTGATTGCGGCGCCTGCGGTCCTAACACAACTTGCGGTGGCGCCGGTATGGCGAATATTTGCGGTTGCACCCGCACCTCGTGCACGGCGGCTGGTAAAAACTGTGGACAGGTTCCCGATGGTTGCGGCGGCGTGCGGAACTGCGGCTCGTGTTCGGGCGGCCAAAATTGCGGTGGCGATGGCATGGCCAACGTTTGCGGTGAAGGTACGTGCAAGCCCGTCAAATGTACGGGCAAGGCGTGCGGCTTTATTCCCGACGGTTGCGGCACCCTCGCAAATTGCGGCGCGTGCGGCTCTCCTGAATCCTGCGGCGGGTCGGGGGTAACGGGTCAGTGTGGATGCACACCGACAACCTGCGCTGCCGAAGGCGCGACCTGTGGCATGATTTCCGATGGCTGTGGAGGCTTCTTGAATTGCGGCACTTGCAGGGGCAAGGATTCTTGCGGAGGCGGTGGCCCAAATCGTTGCGGTACCATGACCTGCACGCCCACCACATGCGCGGCGCAGGGACGAACTTGCGGTTCGATCTCGGATGGCTGCGGCGGTGTCCTTGAATGTGGAACCTGCGAATCGCCATTGAGTTGTAGTGGCGGTGGCGAAGACAACGTTTGCGGATGCACGCCAACAACCTGTGCAGCCCAGGGTAAAGACTGTGGTTCGATTCCGGACGGCTGCGGTGGAACGCTGTCCTGCGGTTCCTGCATGGGCTTTGAATCCTGTGGCGGCGGTGGCAAACCGAATGAATGCGCCTGTGTGCCGACCAGTTGTACCGCTGCGGGCGCAACCTGTGGTTCGATACCGGATGGATGCGGCGGCACCCTCGCCTGCGGCATGTGTCCGGCGAATCAATTCTGCGGCGGTGGTGGCGTTCCCAATACGTGTGGCGCTCAGCCCTGTACCCCGACGACCTGCGCCGCCGCCGGTAACAAGAATTGCGGCCCGGTTTCCGACGGTTGTGGTGGCACCCTCAATTGCGGGATGTGCACGACGCCGCAAACTTGCGGTGGCACTGGCACCTCGAACGTTTGTGGATGTACGCCAACAAGTTGCGACGCCCAAGGTGCCGATTGCGGGACCATCCCCGATGGTTGTGGCGGCACGATCAATTGCGGCATGTGTACAGACCCGCAGACCTGCGGCGGCACGGGCATCCCGAATTCTTGTGGTTGCGCGCCGACCACCTGTCTTGCACAAAGCAAGAATTGCGGAACGATACTCGACGGCTGTGGCGGTACCCTCAATTGCGGATCTTGCCAGGGGACGAACAGCTGCGGCGGTGCCGGAACGGCGAACGTGTGCGGTTGCTCGCCAACCACGTGTGGCGCGCAGGGCAAAAACTGCGGTACGATCGCGAACGGTTGTGGCGGAACGTTGGAATGTGGTGCGTGCGCCGGGCAGCAGACTTGCGGTGGCGGTACCGGTGGAACCAACGTTTGCGGTTGCACCCCCACGAGCTGTGCGGCGCAGGGAAAGAACTGTGGTTCGATTCCCGATAGCTGTGGTGGAACCCTGAATTGTGGTTCGTGCACGGGGCCGCAGACCTGCGGCGGTGGAGCCGGTGGCGCCAATATTTGCGGTTGCACACCCACGAGCTGCCTGGCTCTCGGTGCCAACTGTGGTACGCCTCCCAATGGTTGCGGGGGGACTTTGGACTGCGGCATGTGCGCGAACGGTCAGACTTGCGGTGGCGGCGGCAGTTCCAACGTCTGTGGCAACCAACCATGTGTTGCGACCACCTGTCTTGCACAGGGGAAGAACTGCGGCTCGATTTCTGACGGCTGCGGTGCCACGCTCAATTGTGGTGCGGTTTGCCCGTCTGGCCAGAGCTGTGGTGGAGGGGGCATGTTGAATGTTTGCGGCTGCACGCCAACGACCTGCCTGGCGCAGGGGAAGAATTGTGGTACGATTACCAATGGTTGTGGTGGCACACTCGATTGCGGCAGCGTATGTCCACAGGGACAGACCTGTGGCGGCGGTGGCCAGACGAACCAGTGCGGCTGCACACCGACGACCTGCCTGGCTGCGGGGGCTCAGTGCGGAACAATGGCGAACGGGTGCGGCGGAATGCTTGACTGCGGCAACACCTGCTTGCAACCGCAAACGTGTAATGGCGGTGGTATGCCGAACAAGTGCGGTTGTACTGCGACGACCTGCCTGCAATTGAACAAAAATTGCGGCACCATCTCGGATGGTTGTGGTGGAACGCCCAGCTGCGGCGTTTGTTTGCAGCCGCAATCCTGTGGTGGTGGTGGGACGCCGGGGCGCTGCGGTTGCACGCCAACGACCTGCGCCGCTCAAGGGGCCAACTGTGGGCAAATTGGCAACGGTTGCGGCGGATCCCTCAACTGCGGCGGCTGTCTGGATCCGGAGAGCTGCGGCGGTGGGGGATCGCAGAATCAATGTGGTTGCCAGCCGTTGCTCGAGACCTCGACGAACGGCAACCGTGGGGTGGTGACGATCTCGGCGTCGTCGTTCAGGATCGGTGAGACACCCGTGGCCCAGACCTTCATGTTGAAGGACAAGGACGATCTGCGCCGGTTGATGCTCGCCGGTAATTACGACCCAGCCATGAACCGAGAGACGATTACGCTCTCCATCATGACGGGATCAAAGGGTCCCACGGCGTCGGTCTGGAGCCAGGATTACCTGCTCGGGGACACCAAGTTCCTCGAGACCGAAAAAATCGATCCCGATGCGACAGGAACCAACGTTTTCGATGTTGATAGTCCTCCGACGTTGTATCCCGAAACCTTGTACTGGTTGGTCATCAGCACCACCGCAAGCGGCGTTCGCATCCTGGACCTGGACGATCGCCGAACCGGCGATATGAATCCATCCGGCAGTGAATTCCTGTACCAATTGCTGCAATGGAACGAACAGCCAACGAGTGATCTATGGCTGCAGTTGAATCCCTGCAAGTTTCCTTCCGGCGGCGTCATCCTCTTCTAATTCCAAAGTCCGGTCACGCCGAAAAGCAGCGGGGCCGGACCGGGCGTGTCGGGGGTTGGTGGCAAGCTGCCGACCATCGGCATCAGATGTTGCAGGTCAAATGCGCGGTTCATCCCCCGTGCTGCGTTTGAGCGGGTACGATCGGTCAGGCGATGCGGATCTGTCTCTTCGCTGTTCGACGCGTTCACCGCGATCGTTCGGCTGGTGTGGACGTTCGCGTTGCTCGTGCCGAGTGTCCTCAGCTTGGGCAACAACAACGCTCCACCCACCATGCCGAGCACGGGGCCCACGGCAAGTCCACCGAGCACGGGTCGCGGATTCTCGCGCGTTGAGGCGAATGCGCCGCCGCCGCCTGCCACCACGGTGCCAATGGCAGCACCGAGGGACAACCACCCAAAGTCGCTCGGTTGCACGAGGTCCGTATGCATGAGGCCGTAGCCAGCGGCCAACCCAACGTT
>JAYUPZ010000646.1:0-2618 GCA_043759805.1 Myxococcales bacterium
CCGGGCGAGAGCCGCGCGCCGCCGGCAGCTCGACGAGATGCCAGAGGCCAAGGCGTCAATTGACCGAACGGCAGCCCTTCGAAAGGCGCTTGATGCGGAAGAGCCAGGGGACCCCGCAGCGCTTGATCGGGAAAACGTATCACAAGATCCCGCGCCCACGCCCTTGCATGCGCCCGATCCGCTTCCAACGGCGCCGGAATCCCCTCCGAAGACATCGTTTCCCGCACCCGATCCGGTGCCATCCGCCAACGAAGAAAAAACCAGGGAAATTCATCTTCTTGCACCACGTCCGTCTCGTTCAGCCATCCCGATCGAGAGGCCGGTCATCCGTTCAAGCTTGCCGACCGTTCCCGCCAGCGCGGTACAGACGGAGGATAGTGAGTCCGCCAATCGCAGGATCGCCTACGAAAAAGGGTTGGAGAAAACCCGCTCAGGCTGGATCTCGAAATTGGGTCAGCTTTTTGCGGGAAAAAAAGCGCTCGATCCCGACATGCTCGAAAACCTCGAGCGCGTGTTGTTTTCGGCTGACATCGGCGTGAAGACGGCGACTCGACTGCTCGACGAAGTTCGCGAATCCTTGTCACGCAAGGAGCTGGCTGACACGGAGGCCGTCTGGGACTTTCTCCGAGCGCGCACCCTTCGCATGTTGGATGTCGACGCGCCGCCGCTGACATTTGGAGGTGCAAAGCCATTTGTACTGCTTGTCATCGGTGTCAATGGCTCGGGCAAAACCACGACGATTGGCAAGCTCGCCGCGCGCCTGCACGGAAAGGGAATGAAGGTTGTGATGGCCGCAGCGGATACATTCCGGGCCGCAGCCGTCGAGCAACTTGAAGTTTGGGCAAGCAAGGCGGACGCCCTCATCGTCAAAGGAAAAGAAGGAACCGATCCCTCATCGATCATCTTCGATGCAATCAAGAAAGCCGGCGTCGAAAACGCCGACGTCGTTATTGCGGATACAGCTGGCCGCCTCCACACCAAGACCGATCTCATGGACGAACTGCAAAAAGTTCGCCGGGTCACCGGTAAGGCAATGGAAGGCGCGCCCCACGAGACCTGGTTGGTGCTGGATTCCACAAGCGGCCAGAATGCGATCGCGCAGGCGGAAATCTTCACGAAGGCGATGCAAGTAACGGGTATCGTTTTAACGAAGCTCGACGGAACCGCGCGCGGTGGTGTCGTCCTCGGCATCGCTGATCAACTCAAGATTCCGGTTCGGTTCATTGGCATCGGGGAAAGCGTGGAGGATTTGCGCGAGTTTGATGCCGAGGCCTTCGTGCAAGCGCTGTATGGTGATGCGGCCCGCAAGGACAACGGCGCGGCCGCCTGAGAAAATAGAGCAGGTCAGCCTTTCTCAATTACCTACATTTCTTTGTTTCAATTTTTACGAACGTGATATAGTCCTTTGCCATTACGCGGCATAAGACCCCGAAATTAATACGTATTTTGGTATTCCCCGGTTTTTCTCATCACCAGTAGGGACAACATGACGCGAACTGCGTTGGGAGTTTTTACACTCCTTGGTTTCACACTGAACGTCGCACCGGCATTGGCACAACCAGCGAAGCCCGCGGCTGAACCTGCAGCAGAGGCGGAAGGGGAAGCCACCGTCAAAGCCGACATCACACCGGACATCGACCTGGATGATCCGCTGCTAGAGGGCGATGCAACGACCACGACGGGCGAGAACCCGCTCGCTGATCCAAACGCACCCAAAAGCCCAGCAAAGCCTGGCGAATCTGCCGAATCGATCGCTGCGGCAGCAACGGCCGCTCGCTATCGCGACATCGTGGTCGTTCCACGAAAGGACTTCCTGAAGACAGGTCGCCTTGAGCTTTCACCGTTTTCGGGCATTACCATCAACGATCCGTTGATTCGCCATTATGCCTTCGGTGGCGAACTGACTTACTTCCTCACAGACGTATTCGGCGTCGGCGTGCAGGGCATGTACATGCTGAAGGAACAGACCGACCGCGAAGGTTTGAACGGTTTGCAATACAACCGAACCGCTTCCATCAACCGTATGCACTGGCAAGCGTCGTTTAACTTCACCTACGTGCCTATCTACGGAAAGTTTGCGCTTTTCAATCGACACATCATCCACTGGGAAACCTATGCATCGGCTGGCGTCGGCATGGTCCAGACTGAGATCATTCCACGTCGACGGGCGCAGGAGACTTTTAAGACGAACGCCATCGCACCCAATGCGGGCATGGGGATTCGCCTGTTCCTGACGAAGTGGATGACGGCGAACGTCGCGATTCGCGATTACGTTTTCAACGACAAATTTGAGCCGACGAATCGAACCGAAAATCAACCCATCAAGGTGGTCCAGGAGAACGCTGATCCTCAGATCATCCACAACATCATGGTCTACGCGGGCGTCGGCTTCTATCTGCCGCCCTCCTTCTCCTACCGTTCACCGCGCTGAGGTAAGTCACCCATGAAAATTCGTACGATGACGAAAAAACTCACGCTCGCGGTTGTTGCTTCGGCGACGATCCTGTCTCTTGGTTCCAACGCTCGGGCACAGGAAGAAGCCCGTGTCGGGCCGCTCGTTGACGCGCCTGCAATCCGTGGCCGTCTTGAACTGCGCCAAAAGCGCTTCGAGATCGGCG
>JAYUPZ010000647.1:0-5563 GCA_043759805.1 Myxococcales bacterium
GCGCTCGGTCAAATCATGGAGGCGAGGGTGGCCGATCGGCAACTTCTTGAGGCACAGCTGCAAGCTTTTCAAGTTCGGGTGAACCTTATGACCGCAACCTTGCAATCCATCGCGGAAAAAGCGCGCTCGCACCGGTCGCATCGACGCACGATCTCGGCTTACACCGTCTCGTCCAACAACTGATCGTGAGGACTAAACAACGCCGATGCGGCCCACGGGGGCGATTCGCAACTCAGGCACCAGTTCCTGGTAGGACAAAACCGCGACTTCGGGCAATTCAATATCAATTAGCCGTCGTACATATCGACGAATGTCTGCGGTGGTGAGGATGACGGGTTGTTGCGTGCTCTCCGACGCGGCAATGGCCCTTCGTATTGCCTGCGTGATGTCGCGCGACAGTTCGGGTGCAAGTGCCAGATAACTTCCGTTTTCTGTTTTACGAATGGATTCGCGCACAGTGTCCTCGATCATGGGATCCAGGAGAAACGCAACCAGCGTTCCGTTGGGCGCGTATCGACCGCTCAACTGTCGTTGCAATCCAGCACGAATACGCTCGGTCAATTCGACCGGATCGCGGAGTCCCGGTGCAGAAAGTGCTGCCACCTGGAGGATGTCGCGCAGTGCGCGCAGTGAGACGTTTTCCTCCGCCAGTCGTCGCAGCACATCGGTCAAGAGAACGGGCGAAATCAGTTTGGGAACAACCTCGCGAACGACCGCGGGGTGGGTAACCTCGAGACCATCGAGGAGCATCTGAGTTTCCTGTAATCCGAAGAGCTCGTGTCCGTGTCGCCGCAAGATCTCATAGAGGTGCGCCGCCATGAGCTCTGCTGGTGGGAGACATGCAATGCCGGCGGTCGTCAGTGTAGGGGCTGCAGATTCGGAAACCCAGGAGGCAGGCGTTCCATCCGGAAGTGAGGCGGCTTCGCCCTCAGTCGAAATACCCAGTTCCGACAAACGTGATGCAGTTGCCGCAGCCAGCATCCAATCCGCGGGACAGCGTCCCCTTCCCATCGCGACTTCTTTCAACCGTATGACATACCCATCTTCATCTTCCGTGGGAGCGTTTCGCCTCACGCGAACGGGCGCAAGTGGCAATCCCGCCTCTGCGAACCAACGCTGGCGCAAGGCAGGAACCAATTCGGTTGTGAAGCGATCGGTCTCGTTTTCTCCCCAAAGGCGCGTTGAAAGTGCGGGGCCAATGTCGACCGAAACGGGTATCAACACGGGTGATGGCAATGCCATGGGATCGTGGGGTCGCTCGCTCTTCTTTTTTTCGTTGGGTGCCGGAGCGAATGCTTCGGGTCCGTCGAAAGCCGGTGCGGGCGTTGCGCCCCGTTTCAACAATCGATGGGCAATAAAACCGAATAGCAGTGCGAGCAACAGGAAGGGTGTCGCAGGAAATCCTGGCACAACGGCGAACAACGCGAGAAACGCTGCTGCAATCGCCAGCGCTTTCGGTTGCGCCAGAATCTGGATGCCGATATCCCGCCCAAGGTGACTGCCTTCTTCATCCGAAGCCACTCGCGTGACCAAGATCCCCGCTGCGGTCGAAATGATGAGAGCGGGAATTTGGGCGATCAAACCCCCTCCGATTGTCAAGATGGTATAGGTCCGCGCGGCGGTGCCGGCATCCATATCGCGTTGTACGATGCCGACGACGAGGCCGCCCGCGATGTTGATACAAAGGATAATGATGCCGGCAATCGCATCACCCTTGACGAACTTCATTGCGCCGTCCATTGCCCCAAAGAATTGCGATTCACGCCCCAGATGCGAGCGTCGGCGTCGCGCTTCATTGTGATCAATGTGTCCGGCACGCAATTCCGCGTCGATGGACATTTGTTTGCCTGGCATGGCATCAAGAGTGAAGCGCGCGCCGACCTCCGCAACGCGCTCCGAGCCCTTAGCGATGACCAGAAACTGAATCATCGTCAGGATTAGAAAAATGACCGCGCCCACCACCAAGTTTCCAGAAACGACAAAGTTTCCGAACGCATCGATGACGTGGCCCGCATTGCCCTTCAAAAGAATGAGACGAGTCGCCGAGACTTCAATCGCCAGCCGGAACAAGGTCGTGATGAGCAACAGCGTTGGAAAGGTTGCGATCTTGAGCGCTTCACCGACGTAGATCGCAATCAACAGCAACACGACCGCAACGGCGATGTTGAGGGTGATGAAGAGATCGAGCAGAAAAGGCGGAAGCGGGATGATCATGATTGCCACGATCCCGACCACGAACGCGGCGAGACCCACGTCTGCGTGTCGGGTTAACAACGCCCGCAGATCGCCTGATCTCAACAAAGCGAGCATTCCCGGAGGCGAGGCATTGGGTATGTTGGGCATCAAGACCTGCGCATATTTCAGGCTCGCCGGCATCAGGTCAAGAGGTCTATGGCAATCGCGGGTGGGTCAAGAATGTCTGTCTATCCGCCGAACCTCCATTTTCGGAAGAGGGCGTGAGGAACACCTTCGGTTAGACCATCATGAGCGCTCGCAACCCGATCCGCACACTTCTCATTGAGGAGATTCCGAGCGACGCCCACCTGATTACAGGCTATCTGACAGGCAGCGCCTGGCGACCTTTCTCGGTCAAACATGTCAGTTCGGTCGACGATGCGGTCAAGGCGATGCAAACCGAGTTCTTCGACGCTGTAATTGTTGATCTCAGCCTTGCGGAACCGAACGATCTTTCCGGCATCGCCAAGCTTCGGAGCGGAGCTCCCCATTTGGCCTGCGTGGTTCTAACGGGTCCTGCAAATGAAAGCCTGGGCATCCGTGCAGTGCAAAACGGTGCTCAGGAGTATCTGCCACGACAAGAGCTGTCTGCGGGTTTGCTGACCCGTACACTTGCCAACGCGGTTGAGCGCCATCGTATCGTTTGGCATCTGCGAGAGGTCATCGCCCGCGCAGCCGACGCCATGGTGGTCGTGGACAAGACTGGCCACGTTCAACTCGTCAACCGAGCCGCGACGTCGATGTTTCAGGGCGAAGCCGAGGCGCTACTCGGCAAGGGGCTCGGCTTTGAGCTCAAAGCTGGAATTGTTCGTGAGATGCGTTTGCCGCAAAAGGATGCCGAACCCATCCTGGCGGAAATGCGCGTGGTCGAGATCACCTGGAACGGCCAGCCCGCCAACCTCTGCTGTCTACGTGAGATTGGGCGCTACGCAAAGATGGCTCGCGATCTGAAGGTCGAGAACGAGCGGCTTCAAGCGCTCGTTGAAAACGATACGTTTGCCCAGGTGCTCAATCGCAAGGGGCTTGAAAGGGCGCTTGCAAATGAATCCGAGCGCATGCGCCGCTCGGGCTCCAATCTCGCAGCAGTGCTCGTGTTTTGCGACGACTACCGCAAGGTTGACGATGCGAGCAAGCGCGAAGAGATTCTCCAAAGAACGGCAAGTTCCATCGCGGAGATCACGCGTCCTTGCGATCACGTGGGACGCTTGACCGATGATTCGTTTCTTATTCTGCTCCCCGATACACGCATCGCAGAGGCGGTCGTGGTTGGTGAACGACTGCGTGATGGGATGTCGCGTGCCACGACAGAAGGCCAAGCATCGCCCAGCCGGATTGGAGTCAGCATTGGCGTGGGTGCGGCTCCGAACGCTGCGACGAATCTGCGCGACCTGTTTACGTTGTGCAAAGACGCACTGATGGCGGGGCGTCCCGATGTGCAAAGCCTGATGTGGAACGCAACACCCATTCCAGATCAACCGCACGAATCGGCGCGGATGCCAGCTGTCTCCTCCGAGAGTCCGTTGCGGGCTGTGCCGCAGATGATCATGAGCGTGGCCGATGAAAAGCCAATCGGCTGCGAGTTTCTTATTCGGGGTCCGAAAGGTCCCCTGGAGAATCCGGTTGCGCTCTTCGGTGCTGCGATTGATGCCGCGGCCCTCGTTCAACTGGATTTACAGTGTCTTCGGACCTGCGTTGAGGCCTCGCGGAGTTTTCCCGCAAACTGGCGATATCACTTCAATATTTTTCCGGCCACCATCGCCGCCATTCCGGTCGAGGAATTGGCCCTGTTGTTGCGCAGTACCGGGCGACCGGTGACCCTGTGTGTGGAAATCAGCGAGCAACGGCTGGTTGGCGATCCGCAGCACCTTGCGGCCCGCCTCGAGCCTTTTAGAAAAGCTGGCATCGAGATAGCGATCGACGATCTTGGTTTTGGGCGCAGTTCACTCGAAGTGTTGTTGGTGGCCGATCCGAAGGTGGTCAAGGTCGAACGTCGCTATGTGACTGGTGTGGCCGGTGATCGCGAGCAAGCGCGGTTGTTGCGCCGATTCCTGACCCTCGTGCACGGTGTTGGCGCGCTGGCGATTGCCGAGGGGGTCGAAACCCGCGAAGATCTCGTTGTGTTGCGTGAAATGGGTGTCGAATACGCCCAGGGATTTCTCTGGGGCCAGCTGACCTGAAAGTCCGAATTCCGCGCTATGCTTGCGCTTCATCTTCATGCTTGCGCTCGTTTCTCCCCGCGACCCCGACTATCGCGATCGTTTGGCTGCCCTGGCGCGCCGCACCGCCGCGATGCCGCCTGACGTTGAAGCTGCGGCGCGTGTGATTGTGGACGATGTTCGCAAACACGGTGATTCTGCAGTCATCGCCTTCACGGAACGGTTTGAAAAGCGGACGCTTGTCCGGTTGGAACTCGATTCGGCCGATTGGGATAGACAGGCTGCAACCGTCAAGCCATCGGTTCGGGCAGCTCTTTTACTCGCCGCCAATCGAATTCGCGCATTTGCCGAGGCTGAGCGGCCTCACGCGCCCACCTCATTCGAATATGAACAGGATGGGATCACCCTGGGCAGCCGGGTAACACCGCTTCACCGCGTTGGCATTTACGTTCCCGGTGGAACCGCTCTTTACCCATCGACGGTGCTCATGACAGCAATTCCCGCACGGGTTGCCGGTGTCCGCGAGATCATCATGGTGACCCCGGGTCCTTCACCGGAGGCGCTCTGTGCCGCGCGTCTCGCAGGTGTCGACCGTGTTTTCGTGATCGGTGGTGCCCAGGCGGTGGCCGCGCTTGCCTACGGAACGGAAAGCGTACCACGGGTAGACAAGATCGTTGGCCCGGGAAACGCCTATGTGACGGCCGCAAAACGAATCGTCTTTGGCGACGTTGGGATCGACTCCATCGCGGGCCCGACCGAGGTTGTGATCGCATGCGATGGCAGCGTTGAACCGGAATGGGTGGCGGCCGATTTGCTGGCGCAGGCCGAGCACGATGTGCTTGCGGCACCTATTCTCGTGGCCGTGGGCCGTTCGATTGCCGATGCTGTGAATCTAGCCCTGGCGGCGCAACTCGAGAAAATCCCACGAAAAGCCATCGCTGCGCGCGCCATCGCCGATCACGGCCTTGCAATCGTGGTCGATTCGCCTGAGGCGGCAATCAAAGTGGTCAATGATCTGGCACCCGAGCACGCCGAAATCATCCTCGCGGATGCGCGTCGCCATGCAGAGGGCGTCATCACGGCAGGTGCAGTTTTTATTGGGCGCCACACGCCAGAATCGGTCGGCGATTACGTCGCCGGTCCAAGCCACGTTTTACCGACCGGAGGCAGCG
>JAYUPZ010000648.1:0-2614 GCA_043759805.1 Myxococcales bacterium
TGCACGAGCACCGCACCGAACGAGATATCGCCTGGCGACAACGTAAAGGTGGGAACCGGCGCCCAGGGGAACTTCTCCTTGATGTTGACGACAACGCGAACGCCAGATTCGTGGCGCTCCCAGTAGACGTTTACATTCGAGAACATGCCCGTGTTGTTGAGCTGCTCTCGGACCATCTCAAGCGTATCACGTTCCAGCTCATCCCCGATCGAGACGGGGATCATCGAACGAATGGTCTCCTCGCTCGTGCGGGCATTGCCCTTGATGCGAATGTCGGTGATTGTCTCACCCGCAGCCTGAACGTGACCGCCGCTCCCCACAACCAAGGTCGCTGAGATGGCGCAAAACGCCATCAAGCGAGCGCAAAATGCCACGCATCCCAAACGCAAAAAAAAGCTATTTCCAGAGTTGATAAGAGTCACGATATTAAAGACTCAGACTACCTGACGAGCGGCCTGCCGCCAAGGGCCAAGAAACACACAGCGGCGGGGCGTCAGACCGCCGGAAAAGTAATCGAAAATCGCGAACCTTTTTCGCCCACAGGCGTTTCCCGCAATTCGAGGGTCCCCGCGTAAGTCTCCACGATCGAGCGACAAATCGACAATCCGAGGCCGGTCCCCTTGCCGGGCTCCTTGGTTGTGTAGAACGGATCGAAAATCTTGCGCCGGGCTGCGTGGGGAACGCCGCAGCCCTCGTCGGCGAAGGTGATCCGCACCTGCGCGTCGACCGTCTCGCACGACACGCGCAGCACACCTTTTTGTTCCATCGCGTCCGCGGCATTCAGGATGAGATTGACGAAAACCTGGGTAAGGCGTTCAGGCGAAACACGAATAGGGTGCCAACCGTCCGACGTATTCTCGAATACCATTTCGACCTCGCGAAAGCGTGCCTGTGGGCGGAGCAAGGATTCGGCCGCGCGCAAAAGAGCGAGCGGATCCGTAATACGCGCTTCTTCCTGACTCGGCCGCGAATACTCGAGCAGATCCTGGATGATGCGATGGATACGCTGCGTCTCCGCCTTCACTCGAGTGGCAATATCCAAACGATCGGAGAGGGTCAGATGCGCTTTTTCAGGCTCGGCTGCGTCGGACTTCAGGATGTCCGCATAACCCAGGATGGCCGCAAGGGGGTTGCCGATTTCGTGCGCCACACCAGCCGCCAGCTGACCAACGGACGCCAGTTTTTCCGTGCGAATCAACTGTTCGCGCTGATTCGCAAGAGACATGGTCATTTGGTTGAAGGACGCCGCAAGGTCGGCAATCTCACGCGGACCCGAAGGCAAAAGTTGTTGTTCGAGATTACCCGCTGTGACCGCTGCTGTTGCGATTTCCACCGCGCGAAGGGGCCGTATCACCATCTGTGTCAGCAGGAAATAACCGAAGCCAACCAACAAGATGGCGTCGCCGAGTGCAAGGCCAAGCAGCACGGAACCCGAGCGCCGAATGAATGCGAGTATCGGAGGAGGAGCCGGCATGACGATGCGAACCGCGCCGACGATACGCCCGCCTATCGCAATCCCTGCGTATGACAGCAGTTCGGGGTCGCCACGTTCCGGACCATCCCGATAGTGCAGCGTGGGCGGGACACCCGCGAGTGCAGACTGCAAGATCGGCGGATCGATATCGCCCTTCCACCGCGGAGGTCGAGATGCAACGACCATGCCCGAGGCGGATATGACGGAGATCTCCAGGATGCCCGAACGCTCGGCAACCTGTCGCAACAACGGATCGGTCTCGAGAAGGTTTTGCGCGGAGCCGAGTTCCTGATTGGGATCGATCACCGACGCCGCAGCCGCTGCGGCTGCCGTCGACAGCGAGACGGCGGTTGATTCACGCACTTCGCGCAGATCACTGGAGGCCGCCCACAGCGACAACAGCCCCACCGAAAACACGGCGAACAACGAGACAACAGCGAGGCCGAGGAGGAGCTGCACACGCAAACCGGGCTCGCGTTTTCGAGGCAGCGGAAGAGCAATGTCGGTGCGCGTTGATTCGGGAAGGAACGACGCGGACATCGCTTTTATTTCTTGCCGGCAATTTCGGCCGGGCAAGTGCCGCCCGGTAAACCGCGGGCCTTGTCACACAATCCGAAAATTTCGTGTCGGTGGTTGACGATTTCAAACCCAAAACGACGCGCGACCGTAACTTGCGCCGCCTCGATCTCTTCGCTTTCGTATTCCACGATGTAGCCACATTTGTGACAGATGATGTGATCGTGGTGATCCAGGCCGGCCACTTCGTACAACGTCTGGCCAACGCCAAACTGCCGAGCCTCGGCAAGGCCCGCCTCTTCGAGAAGCTTGATCGTTCGATAAACGGTCGCAAGCCCCACGCCCGGACTTTTGGCTCGCGATGACACGAGCAGCTCTTCCAGGTTGATGTGACCGCTTGACTCTAAAAATGCGTCTACGATCGCTTCACGTTGCTGCGTCGTCTTCAGACCCTTTTTGCGCAAATACTCGCGCCAAGGATCTTTTCGCTCGCTGATTTGTCGTTTGTCTTGTTCCAGCAAGTCGAGCGCACCCCTGTCACAAATTAGTCCGCTATGTCGGGGCTTGCAACCGGCCGTTCGGGTTTTTCTCGTACCCGCCTGCGGACATGTTTCTTCCGCAGCG
>JAYUPZ010000649.1:0-5549 GCA_043759805.1 Myxococcales bacterium
GTGGCCTCTCCAACAACTTCCAGATCGACAAAGTCTTTCAGCAGATGTCGAATACCAAAAGTCACGACGAAATGATCGTCAACAATGAGTATCCGGGTTGTTTTTTTTCCCCCGTTCATTTCGATTGCTCCTTGTCTTCTGCGCCCACATCGGGAATCGAGATCGTCACCGTTGTACCCTGTCCGTGTGCCGACTCGAATCGAGCTTGGCCACCCTGTGCTTCGGCTCGCTCCTGAATCCCTTTCATCCCATAGTGCATTGCCATTTCTGTCAGTTCTCCGGGAGGCAATCCAATGCCATCGTCGCGGACCGTGACATCGACGGACGCTTGCTCGAAACGAGCCGTCACGACAATCCGCGAGGCTTTCGCGTGGGCGAGGGCATTGACGATCGCTTGCTGGGCCGCGCGGACAAGTGCCGTCTGAGTTTCTTTTGCGACGGCTCTCGCCCGACCGACCTGTTCGACCTCGATGGAAATACCACCGGTTCCGTTTCCGGGAACGATTTCGTCGGTTATGTTCTTCAAGGCCTCGAAAAGCGGTGTGCGCTTTGTACCGTGCGACCGCAGATCATGAATCGCCTGCCGCACTTCCATGCGACCGCGCGTGAGCATGACCTGCGTATCTTCCACGATCTCGTCGAAGTCTTCGTTCTTTCCGCCGACGGTTGATCGCAGACTTTCGAGCTGGAAGGATATTCCCGTAAAGTACTGGGCCAGGGAATCGTGCAGCTCGCGTGCGATGCGGTTGCGTTCGTCGAGCACCTTTCGAATTGCCGATTGTTTGAGCTGCAGGCGAATGAGCCGAACGAGCCCCCACAAAACGACAGCAAGGATGGCCAGCACTATCAGGAAGGCGGGTCGCTGGTAGAAGCCGCGGATGCGCAGGGTCGGACCGATGCTCGAGGGTGTCCATCGTAGGCCACCGATCGTGGCTTGTACTTCGAGCGAATACGTTCCCGGCGGCAGTTCATTAAACATGATCGTCCGCTGGCGGTGGGTAAAACGCCAGGCTTCAGTGAGTCCTTTGAGTCGGTACCGCAGTGCCACGCGCGAGGGCATTGCGAATGTGGGTACCGAAAGGTTGTACTCCACGGTTGACAGGGTTGATTGTCCGAAAGGCAGGTCGTGCTGGGCCGGGTCCGCTGCTCGCGTTGGCTCGTTACCCGCAATGCGTATTTCATCAACAATGATCGCTGGAAGATCCTGGACGCGACCCAAACGCCTTGCGTCGAGTTGCAAAAGTCCCTGATCGGTTGGCACAAAAACGATGTCGTCACCCGTGTGCACAATGGGTGCGGTGTAGGCCTGTACGGGAATAAAAGGCCCCGCAGTTTCATCAGGACCAAAGATGTCACCAACGACGAGGTCGGTGGGGTCAGCAAAGAAACGGTGGAGCTCCTCGACAGGGACGCGTGCGACGCCTTCTTCCGTGGTGAGCCAAAGTCCACCGGCTTCGTCTTCAGCAATGCCGTGGACGCTTTGGCCCGGCAATCCGCTCGCTCGATCAGCGGCCTGCCAGACGCCTTTGCGACCGCGTATAAGTCCCTGTCCCTGTGTTCCAACCCACAAGGTTCCGTCCTGCGATTCGTGTAAGCCAAGAATGCGGTTGCCTGGAAGGCCGTTCTTGTTGTCATGAACCGTCACCTTGCCGTCGCGAAGGTATCGGAGCCCATTGTTGCGGGTGCCCACCCAGATCCCACCGTCGTGAGCCGTCACCATGGCCGTGATCGTGTAGTCACATTCGTCATGAAATCCAGGCCGTATGTTCATGGTTTTGCCTCGGCACGAACCGTTCTCGATATCCTCCTTCACGACCTCGCCCGCTGTGAGTCGGAACAACTCGCCGTACGACCCGCCCATCCAAAGCGTGTCGCCCGTCAACAGCAACGTTTGCAAGGTGCGAGCTGCTTCGGGATGCTTTGCAGAAACCGTTTCAATGCCTTCGGATGTAATACGAAATACGCCCTTGTCACAGGTCGCAAGCCACACGCCACCCGTCGGAATCGGAACGACGCTTCGAGGACACCAGGTGGGCAGGTCTCTGCCGCACTCGTATCGTCGGCTTGCAATTCCGCCGATGTCGACCAGCGAAGAACGGCTCGTGGCCCAGATGTGTTTGTCCGAGGATTGCGCCAGCCCAAAGATTACCGTTTGCTGTGGATTGTCTGAATAGGACTGCAACTGGATGAAGGGACGGGCTATGCGCGTCACCACGCCCCAGTAGCTTGCGGCCCACATGCCGCCATCTCGATCCGAAATGAAATCGACCGTACTGCGACCGGTATCGAAGGTTGGGTCGAGGTGTTCGTTGATGATGCGACCATAGCCGTTTGACCAACCCGCCCAGAGATAGCCGTCGGGGTCAAATTCAAGTGCCGTGAATCGGCTGGGATCAATGCCATCCGGTGCCTCCGCGATGACCGACGTGATCACGCGGTTGGCGTCGATTCGTACGAGTCCGATTTTTTCGGTTGCCGCAAACACGTCGCCATTTTTCGCAACCGCGATTGCCGCGACGGAGCCGAGATCGCCCGTTTCAGTGATTTGTTCGCGCACGAGGTGGAAAAGTCCGCGTTCGGTGGCGACCCAAAGTCCTTCGGAGGGTGCATCTTCAATCGCATAGATTGCGGTTCCCTTCAGCTGATTCGTTTGCCGCAAAGGTTGACCCTGCCGGTAGGCATAGAGGCCCTTGCGTGTTCCGATCCAAAGCGTGCCGTCAGCTGAGGCGTGCAGGACTTCTATGTTGATTGCATCTGGAAGGATCATGTCGGGCACCGGCGAGATGACGCCGTTTCGCAATACGGATAGTCCATGGCCGTTGCCAAACCCGATCCAGAGGCTTCCTTCTTTGTCGGTGGCCAGTGCGGTGATGATGACATCGCGCAACCCCGGGGTGTTGCTGGGCGTGTACCGGCGCGTGACGAGTCCGTCGTATCGCAATAACCCACTGTCCGAAGCCGTCCAGATGAACCCGTCAGGGGTTCGTGCGAGTCCGACTGCTTTTTGGCTCTCGTGAAGCAACACGAGGCGCTGTAACGGGAACGCATGCTGTCGGTCGAAGGGATCGGGTCCATTCACACCGTCTGCTCGCGATTCGCCCACGATTGGCAAGACCGTGACCAGAACGAACGCCGTGCCCAGCAGGTATCGAAACAGGGTGGGGCTGGGTAGCATCTGCGCGAACTGCAGAATACCTCAGGGGCTACACGGGCAGGCTCGGTATCTCTAGGTCGCGATCGAATCTCGGAACAACGGGATGTCGTTTCGGGCGATCAGCCCTTCAAGCTGGCCCGCATCGTCCGTGACCACCAGCATCTCGGCCTGACAAGAATCAAAGGTCGCCAGGACCGATTCGATCGGATCAGCTGGACGACAGGAAGGCACCCGTCGAGACATGAATTGTCGCACAGAGGTCGGGCCACAAAAGGCGTCGTCTAAGTCAGGTTGCATCACCATGTCCCGGTGGAGCAATCCCAACAACCGCCCGTTCGGGTCGACAACCGCCAAAAACGGGTCGGTAGAACTGGCCAACTTTATTCGCGCCGATACCATTGTTTCGTTCGGCCCGACGCGAACTTTTGGGTTTGTCATGAACCGTTGAGCGTTCATTGTTTGCTGCCTTGTAGTGATCGTATCACGATCCACAGCATCGGCGGATGTGGGACAAACTTGAGCCTTCAATGTGATTTTTGAACGGAAATTTGCGGCGGGCCCGTCAGCTCTATCGAGAAGACGGTCACGAGCGGGTCTGGCATTGCAAACGTCTTGTACGTTGGCGAGCCCACGTTCAGCAGCAGCACATCGCCCATGTCGTTGCCCCAGTGGCTGTTGGCGGCCCCCGCAGCGGCACCGTCGAAGAGGATTCGGGCCGACTTGAACTTGCTCCAAAGTCCGGGAAATTTGAGGTGACCGATCCCTGGATCGGTCACGTGAGCGAACCAGGTGTTGCCCCGCCGGGTGATCCGGCCCCATTCGGGCTTGGGCATGGGCGCCTCTCCCGCACCGTAAATCGCTTCGCCGTTGCGGCGCATCCATTCACCCATCTCACCGAGGATCTGGATAGATCGTGCAGGAATGTTTCCGCGACCATCCGGACCCACATTCAACAGTAAATTCCCCCCTTTGCTGACGGCGTTGACGAGCGCCCCTACAAGTTGTCGCGACGATTTCCAGTCGTTGTCCGTGGCGTTGTAGCCCCAGCTTTGATTGAGCGTTAAACAGCTCTCCCACGGAACGGATTTTCCGGCTGCATCGACCGGAACGCTGTCGGGTAGATCCTGTTCGGGTGTGATGAAGTCGCCGTACCCGGTGTTGTGATTGACGCCATCTCCGGCAAGACGATTGTTGAGAATGGCGTGCGGCTGATGGGTGCGGACCATGCGCACGAGTTCCCCCGCTTTCCACACCTCGCCCTTCAAGTTGCCGTAGGAAAAATCGAACCAGAAGATGTCGATGCGACCGTAGTTCGTGACCAGCTCTTTCACTTGCCCGTGCATGTAGGTCAAGTACTTGCTGAAGTCGTGTTTGCGGTCTTTCCAGGCCACATCTTGACGAGCCGGATGATGGTTGTCGCCGTAATGCGGATAGTCGGGGTGGTGCCAGTCTAGCAGCGAATAATAGAGACCAACCCGCAGGCCTTCGGCTCGAAACGCATCGACGAATTCGCGGATCAGGTCGCGCTTGATTGGCGTCTTGGTGGACTTGTAGTCGGTCAGTTTGCTGTCGAATAAACAAAAGCCATCGTGGTGCTTGGCCGTCATCACGGCGTATTTCATGCCGGCCGCCTTCGCGATGCGGGCCATCTTGCGTGCGTCGTAATCAGCCGGATTGAACGTGTTGACGAACGGTTGGTAGCCCTCGACGGAAATTTTCTCGACACTGCGAACCCATTCTCCGCGGGCCAACGTCGAGTAAACGCCGAAGTGGATGAACATGCCAAAGCGCGAATCCTGCCACCATTGCAAGGTGTCGGACTTTTTTGCAGAGGGGGCAGCGGTCGCGATCGAGCCGCCTGAGAGCAGCGAAAGGGCGAGCGAAAAACCAAGCGCAAAACGGAACGAAGAACGAAACAGGAATTTGAGTTTCACGGTCATATAGTACCGATATACTGATGGCTCGGAAGGGTTTTTTCGCGATTAGCGATCCGGCGCACAGGGTAATTACGCGCCGCGCAGGAGATCGACAAGGCCCGAGGCCCGCCGAACCCGACGACCGATGGCGTGCCGCAAAACGCTTTCATTGCCGTAGATATCGACGTGATCGCGGGCGCGGGTAATGGCGGTATAGACAAGTTCTCGGGTCAGGACCGGTGACGGCCTATCGGGGAGCAACAACAAAACGCGTCCGAACTCGGAGCCCTGGCTTTTGTGGACCGTCATCGCAAACACAGTCTCGTGATCGGGTAGACGGGCGGGTGCGAGGTGACGCAAGGTTTTGCTATCCCGACCCTGAAAGAAGGCCTCAAGGGGTGCGTTCTCTTCCGCGCGCCCGATGACGCCCACATCGCCGTTCCACAGATCAAGCTGGTAGTCGTTGGATGTGACGATGA
>JAYUPZ010000650.1:0-5545 GCA_043759805.1 Myxococcales bacterium
TGCACGGCCAACCTCTCACGATGTTCGGAAGCGGAGAGCAAACCCGTTCGTTCTGCTTCGTTTCGGATTTGGTTGAGGGGCTCGTCCGCCTTATGCAGAGCGAGCACGGCTCACAACCGGTCAATCTGGGGAACCCCCGTGAGTCGACCATGCTGGAACTGGCACAGTTGACCCTTGACCTGACGGGCAGTGCCTCAAGGATCGAGTACAGACCTCTTCCGACCGACGATCCCACCCGCCGCCGACCCAACATCGACCGGGCCCAGGCCCTTCTGAACGGTTGGACCCCCCAGATCTCGGTCGAGACTGGACTGGCTGCAACCGTCGCCTATTTCCGAGGGCTGGACCTTCCGTGAATACGGGAACTTTGCGAGGGACTTGGGTCCTGGGCCAAGGTTGCCACCAAAATTCCAAAAAAAACGTGGCCTTGGCTTAGTTTGGAAGCTCATCCACCCGATGGAGGGGATGCCATTGTGTTTCGAAACCTGAGCATCGCGTCAAATCGAATGTCCCGTATCTGTGCCTTCGCGCTGCTTGGATACCTTTTGACGGGTGCCCAACCCGCGCACGCACAGGGGCCCGTTCTTCCTGCGATTTTGCCCGACTTCGCGCCTGCAAACGAGGCAATCCGCGAAGAGAGTGCGGCGGTCGGCCTGTTGGTGCGGTCGATGCTCAAACCGCTCAAGCGGCAATTCGTGTCACGAAGAGAGCTCGCGTTGGCACTCGATGCGATCGGGATAAAGAACAGGCGCGATCTGTCCGTTCCAGGCGGTACAGCAACGGCCCTCATCGAAAAGCTATTGGTGGACCGTGTTGTCCTCGGCCAAATCGGCTTCGCCAATGGGAGACTGGTGATGTCCGGGCAAGTGCTCAACAACAAGGGCGAAACCCTCACTTCCATAACGGCATACGCACCTGCTGGCGCCGTTCACAACCTTGCAGAACAGATTGCGCGGCAGATCTCGACCGTGCTGGAGTGTAGCTTCGAGGCGATTGAACCGACCTCAATGCGACATCTGCGTTCCTTCGCTGCCGCCTCGGATGCCGAAGCTTCCGGTGATATTGTGGGCGCTGCCAAGGCCTTTGCCCTGGCGCCGAGTGGACTCGGAACCAAAGTCACGGCAATCAAGGAGCTTGCGCAGGCGGTGTGGTCCCACCCACAAACACCGAGCGATCAAAAGATAAGCGTTGCGTTGACCGTTGGTGAATTCGAGATCGCGAGGACCCTTGCAGACAAGGAACTGAAGGAACACCCGCAGAACATCGTCGTCCGGGCGGCTCGAGCCCGTGCCCTCGTTGGCATGAACGATTTCCGCGGTGCCGAGCGCGAATTGACCGCCATGCAGGCCAACATGGCCGAGCCGGATGTGGCAATTGCCGCGGCCGACCTTGCCATTGCAAAGGGCGCCAGCCGCGGCGAACGGGACGCCGCCTTTCAAGCTTTGACCGATGCCTCCACCGAACGGTGGGCCAAACCTCTTGCATTCATGGCAGGCACGCCACCCAACGCCTTCAGCAACACGGTCGAAGCCCTCGCGGTCTCGCGCGCCAAAGAATTTCAGCCGACCAACCCGTCCCTTGCCTCTGCCATCGGCTTTCGAGCCGTGGCGGGGGATGTCGACGGACAGCGCGCGGTCGCAATGATACGGGCGGATGATCTCGGCATGGCCGACATCGCAGCCATCCTCGACAAGGTGGAAAAGTTGGCTCTGGCTGGTTCGCAACAGGCCAACATTTTAAAGCTTGAGATGGGCCGCCGCACCGAACTCGCAGCCGACCTCCGGCTTGAAGCGATCGGTGCCACCGATCCGGCCGCGCACATTTCGCTCATCGCCAGTCTTCATCCGCTTCTCGAACGATTCGAGGCACTGTCGAAACGAGAATTTTCATCCGTCACCCTCTTGCCAATGGCTGGCAGCGGTGAACCGTTCTATTCGCCGTACAAGGTCAATGAAGATGTGTTGCGAATCGGACTCGGCGCTGCGCTCGCAGGTAAACCCTACGAAATAGCGGTCAGGCCAGCGCCTCCCGGCCAGGAGCCCATTCGAGGGACCCAGCTTTCCGAGGACGGACTCGCCAATCTCGCTGCAGGCGCTTATGCCGAAGGATTGGTTCTTTACAAGATTCGCCCCAGCGGTTCGAGCGCCCAGATCACATTGATGCTGGTCGACACCGAAACCCGGAGGGCCTGGACCAGCGAGGAAACGATTGAAGGAAAGTTGAACGGTCTTCTGACCGTCAACCCGACGCCCTGGATCGTCCTGACGGTAATCATCCTACTGGCAGCGGCGTTTCTTGCGCGCAGGGTGTTGTCCGGTTCGATCGTCGTCCACATCAAAGAGATGCCGGAAGCCGACGAACAGCTCTTCAACATCCGTATTACACGAACGCCGACAGGGCCAACCGTTGGCCCTCCCACCAACTTTATTGAACGCATGCGCCGAACCCCTCCGAAACAGACGGCGGACGAGGCCACACGAGTCGGCGCACGCACCACTTTCCCGGGAATTGCCCGTGGCAAATATTTCGTTCACCTTTTTGGAACTTACAAACGTGGTGGCGATGTAGTTGTTGTAGACGGCGAGTCCTTTTCACGGGAAGTCCAGGTTCAGGCCGGGAAGAAAGCGGCTGCTCAATTCAGCATGGAGGCCACCCACGCTCAGTTCGTCGTAACTGTGATGGATGGTGAGAAACCGGTTGCGGGCGCGGTCGTCTGGATTGACCAGGACGAAGCCACCAGGTGGCGCACCAGCGTCGACGGAAAAGCGACTTTCGACGTTCCGCGCGGCCGTCGAACCATTTCTATTTTAGCCGACGGATTGACCATCCGACGCCCTTTCGAGATCTTGCAGACCAAGCAACACGATCTGCCAATCAACCTCGAATGGGAGCGCAAACGAGAAGGTGTTTCGCGCGTGCTTGAGCGCCCACCTTCGAACCGCGGAAGCAACGAAGGTGCTGGGGACGCCTCTGCTTACGCGACCTCTCCCAACCGTCCTGCGAATGCGAATCCCTTCGCCTCAAATCCACCAAGCAGCATGGGCCAGAATCCGTTCGCATCCGCGCCTCCCTCGGGTGCACGCCAAAATCCCTTTGCCGCAACCCCGTCGACCAGCGGTGGTGTTCAGGCGTTTGTACCGCGTTCGGAAGTGGTGGCTGGATTCAACATGCCGCAGCTCCCGAACAATCAACCGGGTCCCCAGGCAGGCGCACCAACGGGTGTTGGTATGTCAATGGCGGCAGGGCCGGCCACGGCTGCTGCAACCCCCTCGGCCATACGACAACCGGGCCTCGGCATCACACCAGAAGAACTGACCCCGGTGCCCGAAGTAAGCGGCACCAAGCTTGAACGGTATCAGCGAACTGGAAAGCTCGGAGCGGGTGCAATGGGCGTTGTTTACAAGGCCCTCGATGTGGTTCTGGACCGCGAGGTAGCACTCAAGATCATGAGCCCCGATATCCGCGACAATCCCGAAATCGCAGCCAAGTTTACGCTTGAAGCCAAGTCGCTTGCAGCACTGAACCATCCAAACATCGTCACCGTTTACGACTACGGCAGTGCGGCCGGCGAGTTGTTCATGGTCATGGAGATGGTGGAGGGACCCGGTGCACTTGATGCAATCCTTGAAAACCGAACCAAACTCACCCCCGAAGAAGCAGTGGATGTCATCGACCAGCTTTGCCGGGCGATAGGGTACGCGCACAAGCGGCGTATCATTCATCGCGATATCAAGCCGGCAAACATGTTTCTCACCCACGACGGCATGGTCAAGGTGGGCGACTTCGGTCTCGCCCGCGCTATTGGAGCCATGAAGATCACCAAGACGGTTGTGCAGGGCACGCCGCTCTACATGTCGCCCGAACAAATTCTCGGCCGCGATGTCGATTTCCGCGCGGATCTCTACTCCATTGGTTGCACCTTCTTCGAGTGTCTAACAGGACAGCCACCCTTCATTGAAGGTGAAGTTCTGTACCACCACATGCACACGGCACCGCCGAAGGTTTCAAGCCTGGTGCCGGGCTTGCCGAAGGTGCTGGACGATCTCATCGATCGCTGTCTCGTCAAAGACAAGGATCAACGCATCGGATCGGCCGAAGATATCCGGGCTGGTCTGCGTGCCGTTCGGGCGGCGCTTGATTAGCGATCTATACGTGGCAACGGACTTCGCGGTCCGCGTGTGAGACGGGGCGCGCGATCGCGATAAGGCTAACCCCCATCGGCAGATCGAAACTTTTCAGCGCCCGATTTTCGAGCGAAAGCATCGCTCCTAACAAACCGAGCGTCAGCGTCGAGCCAACCCCCATGTCCCCCTGCCCAGTCTTCGCACCCAACCCAAAAAGACGAACAAGTGCCACAACAGGAAAACTGCTGAGATTCCAGTACGTCAAACGGTCGATGGCAAATCCAGCGCGAGTCAGAGACGACCGCAACATCGCCTTGTCATAGCGGCGTTTATGTTTGTTCAGATCGTCGTGACGACCCCATAAAAACGCGTGTGCGGGAACCGAAACAAACAGGCGACCGGTCGGAAGCAGCGCCATTTTGGCTTGCCGGAGCAGATCGACATCATCGTCCACGTGTTCAATAACATCCAACATGAACACGACATCTGCCTCACAAGCGGGAATTGCCGAAAAGACTTCAATCGAGGGCTCGCGAAAACGGTCGCGCAGATACGCAGCCGGTTCGACACCCATCAGATGTTGTATGCCCTGATGTTTGAGGTGCGAAAGGAAGGCACCCGTGCCGCATCCCACATCGAGGACGCGCTCATGGGGCTGAAGCGCTGATAGCTGTGAGAACAAGGCTCGCCTCGCGACAAACCAGGGGTGGGTTTGCTCTCGTTCCCAGTAAGCTATTTCATACTGGCGCTCCACAAAATCTCCGTGCCGCGTGATATCTTACCAGCAAGTAATCTTGAGCGCCAACCAACCGAAAGCGATACTAAACGTGCCATGCACCGAGCTTTCCGTTGTCGTTCCGGTGTACCAGGGTGAACGGACTTTACGCGCTCTGGTCAACGAAGTTTTGCCGCTCACCGTACAGTCGACAAGCCCCGATGGACGACCGTTTCGTGTGGTCGAGATGTTGTTGGTTCACGATGGCGGTCCTGATACTTCCGCAAGTGTCATGCGAGAACTCGCCGCCCAACACCCCTTTGTTAGACTTGTCTGGCTTTCCCGAAACTTTGGACAACACGCTGCAACCCTCGCCGGGATGGCGAGTACGGTTTGCGAATGGGTCGTCACACTCGACGAGGATGGACAACACAACCCTGCCGATATCGGAAAGTTGTTCGACGTCGCACTGTCTCGACGAATCCGCCTCGTTTACGCCATCGCATCCAACAAACCGCCACACGGATTGATTCGGAATCTTTTCTCGAAATTCGCCAAGACAATCTTCTTGAAGGCACTCGGGACCCACGACGTTGCCTTCAACAGTTTCCGGATGATTCAGGGTGAAGTCGCACGCGGCGTCGCAGCGTATTGTGGAGCGAACACATACCTCGACGTTGCGCTGTCATGGGTCGTTGGTCACACC
>JAYUPZ010000651.1:0-5533 GCA_043759805.1 Myxococcales bacterium
CTTGTATCCGAATCCACACTCAGGCAATTGAAGCTTCCGTCCACCGCCCGCGGCAGGATGGCCCGAAGGGTGTCGCGGGGAATTTGCAGATCCGTCAGAATAAAGACCAGCATTGTGGCCAGATGCGGTTCGATCATTCCGGCTCCCTTGGCGATGGCGACGATTCGACCGTCCCCAACCTTTGCAGAGCGGACCTTCGGATACAAATCCGTTGTCATGATGGCCTCGGCGACCGGAGAAATCGTTTCGCGTTGAAGCCTGGCCACGGCTTCCGGAATGCCCGCGACGATTTGGTCGGTCGGTAGGCGCCAGCCGATGACACCGGTAGAGCTCGGCATCACGGTGTTGGCGTTGATGTCCAGCGCCCTTCCAACAGCATCACAAATTGCCTGTGCATCCGCGACGCCGGTTGGGGTCGCGACGTTGGAAACCTTGTTGTTGACGACAATGGCGGATAAAACCGATTCCGCCAACCGTTTGCGGCCTATTTTGACAGGAGCGCCCGGGAAAGCGTTCCGTGTAAACATCGCCGCAAAATCCGGGCTTGGTTTATCAAGCGCGATGAGCGAGAGGTTCATTTTCGCGGTCTTGCCACTTTCTGCAGAGGTGAACGTGAGGGATGTGGCTCCCGCACGAAAACCCCGCGGCAGGAGCGCCTGCGCGGCAATAAATTCACGGTGCGCGTGTCGTGAGGAAAAGCGTGGCGTCATGATGTTCTCCCCTGGGCTATCGGTAGGCTTCCATCGGTGGGCACGAACAAACGAACTGGCGATCGCCCAGCACATTGTTGATTCGTCCCACGGATGGCCAGAATTTGCGACCGCGCACCCAGGGCAAAGGATAGGCCGCCTGCTCGCGCGAATAAGGATGATCCCATTGTGCCTTCAGCAAGGACTCGGCGGTGTGCGGTGCATTTTTCAACGGATTGTCTTCGCGCGACATCCGACCGGCTTCAATCTCCGCGATTTCACCGCGAATCGCTATCATGGCCTCGCAGAAGCGGTCTAATTCAGCGAGGGCTTCACTCTCGGTGGGCTCTATCATCATGGTCGATGGGATCGGGAACGACATCGTGGGCGCGTGGAAACCGTAGTCCATGAGCCGTTTGGCGACGTCCTCGACCTCGACACCCGCGGCCTTTTTCATGAAGCGCATGTCGACGATGCACTCGTGGGCAACGCGGCCCTGCGCACCCTTGTAGACAACGGGGAAATAGGGATCGAGGCGCCTTGCCACGTAGTTCGCATTGAGGATGGCGTATTCAGTGGCTTTTTTCAGGCCATCTCCACCCATCATCAGGATGTACGCGTACGAGATGAGCAGGATATCGGCGCTGCCCCAGGGCGCGGCAGAAATGGGACCCAGCGTTCCGCCAACCTTGACGAGCGGGTGGCCCGGCAAGAAAGGTTTCAGGTGCGCACCGCATGCAATCGGACCCATGCCCGGTCCCCCACCTCCGTGGGGAATGCAAAAAGTCTTGTGCAGATTGAGGTGACAGATGTCCGCACCGAAATCGGCTGGTCGGCAAAGGCCAACCTGCGCGTTCATGTTGGCGCCATCCATGTAAACCTGACCGCCGTGTTGGTGAACGATCGAGCAGATCTTGTGAATGTCTTGCTCGAAGACACCGTGGGTGGACGGGTAGGTGATCATCAACGCTGCGAGATTCGCACCATGTTGAGTGGCCTTCGCTTCGAGGTCCGCGAGATCCACATTGCCTTTGTCGTCGCAGCGAACGACCACGACCTGATATCCGGCCATCGTGGCAGTGGCGGGATTCGTACCGTGGGCCGAGGACGGAATCAGACAGATGTTGCGGTTGCCGCCGTTGTGGTCAAGGTGGTATTGCCGGATGACCAACAATCCAGCGAGTTCACCCTGCGACCCGGCGTTGGGTTGCAGCGATACGCCGGGAAAACCGGTAATAGCCGAGAGAAAACGTTCGAGTTCGACGAACATCGCCTGGTAGCCCTGGGTTTGTTCGAGCGGTGCGAAGGGGTGAAGGCGTGCCCAGTCGGGCGAGGTAATCGGAATCATCTCGGATGTGGCGTTGAGCTTCATCGTGCACGAGCCAAGCGGAATCATCGAATGGCCAAGCGACAGATCGCGCGATTCCAGGCGGCGTATGTAGCGCAACATCTCGGTTTCTGAGTGGTACAGATTGAAGACGGGGTGCTTCAGATACTCTGTGTTGCGCTTGAGGTTGTCGGGAAGGGACGCGATGATAGGGCCGCTGTCATTTCTGGTAAGTTCAGCCATGCGTCCGCTGCCAAGGACCGCAACGATGTCGCGCAGATCCGCATCCGTGGTGGTTTCGTCGAGCGAAATGCCAAGGCAGGTTTCGTCGATAACCCGAAAGTTCATGCGCGCCAAATGGGCGGCGGCGTGCCACGCCGTTATCTGATCGGCCGGGGCCTTGATGGTAAACGTATCGAACAAGGGCCCCGTCGGGACTTGCAAGCCCAGCGACTGCAAGGCATCGCGCAGGCTTGCAGTGCGTCGCGCAATCGATTCCGCGATGTACTTGATGCCTGAAGGGCCGTGATACACCGCGTACATGCTCGCCATGACGGCCAGCAGGACCTGTGCCGTGCAGATGTTGCTGGTCGCCTTTTCGCGCCGAATATGTTGTTCGCGCGTTTGCAGCGCCATTCGCAAGGCGGTGTTGCCATGAACATCTTGCGACACGCCGATGAGGCGACCAGGCAAGCGCCGTGTGTGTTCGGTGGTCGTTGCAATGTAGGCCGCGTGTGGGCCGCCGTATCCCATCGGCACACCAAAACGTTGGGCGCTGCCGAGGGCCACGTCGGCGCCCCACTCGCCCGGGGGACAAAGCAAAGCAAGTGACATCAAATCCGCCGCAACGGCGACCTTCGCACCTGCCGCATGGGCACGGCCCACGAAGTCCCGGTAGTCGAAAATGGTGCCGTCGGTCGCCGGATACTGGATGAGTGCGCCGAAGGTTGAACTGTCAAAAGCGAATTCGCGGTGGTCGCCTACCTCGACGCGAATGCTCCGTGGTTCGGCGCGCGTGCGCACAACTTCAATGGTCTGCGGATGACAAAGGCGTGATACGAAAAACCGATCGGCATCGGGATTTTCGCATAGCCCCGCCAACATCTGCATCGCCTCCGCTGCCGCGGTTCCCTCGTCGAGGAGCGACGCGCCTGCAACGCCAAGACCCGTCAGGTCCATGATCATTTGCTGAAAATTCAGCAACGCTTCAAGGCGGCCCTGCGAGATCTCAGCCTGGTATGGCGTGTACTGGGTGTACCATCCGGGGTTTTCGAGGACGTTGCGGAGGATCACGGTTGGGGTGAAGCAGTCGTAGTAACCGCAACCGATGAACGAACGGAAGATTTGATTCCGTCGCCCCATATCGGCGATTGCTGTCAGTGCATCGGCCTCCGATTTTGCCTCGGGAAGATCCAGGCTGGATGCCAGTCTAATGCTCTCCGGGATGGTTTCTATCAGGAGCGCTTCAAGATGGCTTGCGCCCACCATCTGCAGCATCCGCGGCAGATCGCTTTCGTGCGGACCAATATGTCGATCGACAAACTTTCGTTCGTACGTCACAGCCGCTAGTCCGCGTTCTCTTGCAGGAAAGTCTCGTACGCATCGGCGTCCATCAGACCCTCTGTTTCGGTCGTGTCCTCAAGTTCAACCTGGATGAGCCAACCCTGGTCATACGGTTCCTCGTTGATGTATTCGGGAGAATCGGCGAGCGGCGTATTGATCTTGAGAACCTTACCCGTGCAAGGGGCAAAAAGATCCGACACCGCCTTGACCGATTCAACCGAGCCGAAAACGTCGCCCTTTTTGATGCTTTCACCTTCGCGAGGCAGATCGACCTGGGTCACGTCGCCGAGCTGATCGACGGCAAACTGTGTGATACCAATCGTGACAATCTTGCCCTCGACGCGCGCCCATTCGTGATCTTCGGTGTAGAGCAATCCGTTGGGGATGTTCTCGCTCATGTCGTGTTCCTTTTTCGCTCACGGTCGTTTGTAGAATGGGCCTTTTAGCACTTCTGCGTCGGTGATTTTGCCTCGGCAGTCGACGAAAATTTGGGTTCCCGGTGCGGCGAGCGCGGTCGGGATGTAGCCCATACCGATGTTCTTGCCCACCGTCGGTCCCGGTCCGCCCGAAGTGACGATGCCGACGGCCTCGGCCGGGTTTTGTTCGGTCGGTGGGTGGCTCAAAATCGGATAGCCGTGTCGGCCAATGCCACGTCCTCGCATCACGAAACCCACGAGTGTTCGTTGCAAGCCGGCTTGTTTTTGGGCAAGCAGTGCGGATTTCCCTATGAATTCACCTGCATCGAATTTCACGACCCACCCAAGTCCCGCCTCGAGCGGTGTGGTCGTGTCATCAAGATCGTTTCCATAAAGCGAGAGTCGTGCTTCCATGCGCAAGGTATCGCGGGCGCCAAGTCCGGCAGGTCCTCCCGCACGGGCCGTGGCAGCGTCGATGAGCGCGTCCCAAAGTTTGGGTGCGTTATTGGAATCGGTGAAGAGCTCGATGCCGTCCTCGCCGGTGTACCCCGTGCGTGCAACCCAACAGGGCAAGCCCGCCACATGAACGTCGGTTGCAAAATGGAATGAGGGCAGCTGCGAAATTTCAGATGTGCAAAGGGTTTCAAGCGCTGACAGTGCCTGGGGTCCTTGAAATGCAATCATTGCTGTTCCAGGCAATGCGTCCTCGATATCGCAGCCGGTACCGGTTGCATTGCGGAACCAGTCGATATCTTTTTGAATATTGGAAGCATTCACGACGATGAGAAAGTGATCGCTTTTTACGCGATAGACGATGAGATCGTCCACGATGCCGCCGTGCTCGTGGCAGGCCACGGCGTATTGTGCGGCGCCGTCGCGCAACTTTCCCACATCGTTTGTGACGATGCGCTGAACACAGGCCTCTGCACGCGGCCCGCGGAAGTGAACCTCGCCCATGTGCGACGTATCAAAGACGCCGATGGCGTTTCGGGTCGCGTGGTGCTCGGAGAGGATGCCACCTTTGTAATACACGGGCATCGACCATCCCGCGAAATCCACCATGCGTGCGCCGAGCGCCACGTGCGAAGCGTGGAGCGGGGTGCGCTGGGGATCTGGGGCGTTCATGGGGAGCGCCATCCTGAAGAAAACCAACAGACCGATCAAGGAGATCCGTCGTCCAAAGCGCGTTCAAAGCAGCAATTCGACGTCCGGCGCGATCGAATTGTCTAATGCAATGCGACGCGGCTTTAAAGCAGGTTTCGCGCCTTTATCTCAAGATACTGGTTGATGAGGCGCGGCGTGCACTGAGCGGGTGGCGTGTGCAGGACGAAGGCGCCGCCCGCGGCAAGGTCGCGGGCAAGTTTTTCGCGCCAAAGTACGGTCTCGGCAGCCGCGGCACGGAGGTAGATTTCTGGCTCATCGGCACGAAGGGGCCCCACCAACGGGGTTTCGACAAGGGCGTCGATTTCGGGGTCGCGAAACAGCACGCAGATGACGAGATGCCGACGAGGGAGACCCTTGATCATCCGCAACAGACG
>JAYUPZ010000652.1:0-2603 GCA_043759805.1 Myxococcales bacterium
CGATCGCTGCGGGAAATTTTCCAGAGGCGATCGTACAGGCCACGTCCGCCATCGAACGCGACGAGACGGATCCTGAGGCCTTTTTCGAACGCGCCACGGCATACGCATGGATGGATCGTTACCTCGAAGCGGTTTCCGACTTTGAACACGCCATCGATCTCGATACCGAAGCGGGCATTCTAGAAACCGATGCCGTCGACGACGCCTTCTTTTCGGCTTTGCTGGGCGCCGCTCAAAAGGAATCCTCGATCGTTGACGGGGTAAAACACCTCGATCGCTACCCGGCTGTGTTGCCGAAGGGCCGACACTTGCAGGATGCCATCGACTGGACACGTCGCCTGCGGGGTGAACTCAAGAGCACGTTCATCAAACGCCCCGAGGTGCAGGAAAACGATTGATGAAAGTAGACGGACGGATAACGCGCGCACAGAGGTTACGCGAATCGCGTCGAGCTGCCGTGCTTACCGTGGCGCGGCGTATCTTCTCGGAAAAGGGCTACCACGCCACCAGCATTGACGATCTCATTGCCAGTGCCGACATCGCCCGTGGTACGTTTTATCTTTATTTTGAATCAAAGCGCGCCATCTTCGACGAATTGCTGGATGGCCTCGTCACAACCCTGCAAGCGCAGGTCCGACGCATCGAAGTGGGATCCGGGGCGCTGGCACCCGTTGAGCAAATGAACGCCACCGTCGATCGGGTACTCGCGACGTTGCTCGAGAATCGCGAAATGGCGCGCATCTTGCTCCGCGAAGCAGTTGGCATCGACATTGATTTCGACCGCAAGCTCGGTGCGTTTTACGGCCGTATCGACGGCATGATCGTCAGCGCGCTGAACACCGGTCAACAAATGGGCCTGGTCCGGCCCTGCGATTCGAGCGTGGTCGCTCGATGTATTCTCGGTACCTTGAAAGAGATCGTGAACTGGACTTTCGTCGAGCAGGATCCGACGCACATCGACCTGAACAAGCTAGGCCGCGAAGTGATTGACTACACCCTCAAGGGATTGTTCCGATAACGGTCAGCCCGCCGCAGCAACGTGCAGTTCACTCTGAGTTGTTGTCTGATCTTTCCCGCGACGTTGCATCAACCGCTCCGTGAAATCGACGAGCTTGCCGACCCGACCCTTCTTCACGTCGCTGACCACGTGTTGCACCAGGTTGGCGGCCATGCTGGCCACCGTACCGTGACGTGGGTAGAACAACGATGATCCGCGCCAGGGTTTGGTCGTGAGATAGGCGCGCAATTCTTCGACCGTCAAACCGACCTTCTTCAGCTCTGCTTCGTATTCCGCACGCGCCGCAAGACGTGCCTTGAACAGCATCATCTGGACACGCGAATAAACGTTTACGGCTCCGTCACCGTTGGTCTCGATCGGGCAAAAGATCCCCTGCGGATACTTCTCGGTGATGATCGATTGAACGCCGTCCGACACACCGGCTGATGGCATACAACCAAAAGGTTTGACCGACAGGGTCATCGTCGCCTTGGCCTTCTGGATGTTGAGAATCAACTTACCCACTTCCATGTGGCCTTCTCCGCCGCGGAGATGGTTGTTGTAAAACGGTGCCGCCGCCTCTGCAACATCATCCATGTCCGACAGGTGAACATCGTGCAGGCCCATGATGTGGCCGATGCTGTAGAACGTGCCCTTAATTGCATGCTTGGCTGCCCACAGCGTAAGCAACTTCTTGCGCACGTTGACCCCGACCAATCCCTTGCGAGCGTCATCCTCGCCGCGCAGAACCATGCGTTCCCGGGTGTCCCAGGCCTGCTCCCAGATCATGTACAAGATCCAGGCAGTCACCGGTTGGATGTCACATTCCGCGCCCTCGCTTTCGAGGAACTTCTGCAAACCGTAGTTGCCGTCGCCTTCGGTGGTCATCGCCCAGAACTCACCGATGATCGAAACCTTTGGCTTCACCGTTGTGCGATCAACCTGCACGTTCATCAGGTTGCGACGCGTCTGAATCATGGCCCACAAGAGCGACTTCTTCCCGCCACTCTCGAACGCATCGTGGATAAGCTTTTTGGAGGCTTCGAGCGCTAGGTTGGTTGCGCCCGGCTCCACCTCGTAAGGGCGAATGCGGTAGCCAATCATGTTCAACACGTCGCCGATGAGGATCGCTTTTAGCAGCGCGATAAAGAACTTGGGGTTCATCTTGAGCCCCTCTTCATCGCCAGTCGCCTGCTTGAGGCCACCCTGTTGCTGGAACAGTATCACACGAAAGCCCTCGAACCCCGAGTCCCGCAAGGCCTTGCGATATTCGGTAACATAGGTGCCAAATCGACACGGACCACACGCTCCAGCCGTGAGGAACAAGTAGTTGTTGACGATGTCGTTGACCGGGATTTTCTGATCGTCACGCAACCAGGTTAGATACTTCACCAAATTGCCGACGGTGAAATAGGTGGGGTTGCACTGCCCTCGGTTGCCGAATTCCTTACCGAAATTCAAGGCCGCGTTGTCAGGGCAATCGATCGCCTTGACCTTGTAACCGATGCCACGCATGGCTCCTTGCAGGAACATATCGTGTGACATCGTAAGACCGGAGATGAGAATTGTCGTGTGCGCACGCTGGGTTCCAGTAAACGTCGTGGGA
>JAYUPZ010000653.1:0-11751 GCA_043759805.1 Myxococcales bacterium
TTATCGAATTGTTGGTGTTGCAGTCGGGTATCCGTCAGGCGGCTATCATCGTCGACACCCGCAGCGGCGAGTTTCTCGAAAATGCCTCGGTGACACTCAAGGCGATGGCGGACGCGGGGCATGACATCGAGGTGCTGTTCCTCGACGCTCCCGATGACATCCTGATCAGGCGCTTTTCGGAAACGCGACGTCGGCATCCCCTGGCCGGGGTCAACGTGCGTTCGGATGTGGAGGATGAGCGGCGGCGTCTGGCCGAATTGCGCGCTTCTGCAACATCGGTGGTCGACACGGGACAAATGTCGGTTCACAACCTGCGCGCCCTGGTCCTGGAGAAATACGGTCGTTCGTCCGATCGGCTTGGAATCACCATCCTGTCCTTCGGTTTCAAATATGGTCTGCCCGTCGAGTCGGACATGGTTCTCGACGTGCGCTTCCTTCCCAATCCCTACTTCATCGAGGCCCTGTCGTCGGGGACGGGCCAGGAGGCGCCTGTACGAGAATTCGTGCTCGCAAGCGATGAGGCCAAGAATTTTCTTGATCGCTCCGGCCGCTTGCTTGAGCTATCGATTCAGGGGTTCGGGCGCGAGGGCAAGGCCTATGCGACGGTTGCGATCGGATGCACCGGCGGCCGACATCGGTCGGTGGCGATCGCCGAAGAGATGGCACGCCGGATCAGTCATCTGGGCAACGTCACGGTACGACACCGCGATCTTGGCAAGTCCTAGTGTAGACTGAATCCATGCCCTGTCCCGATTCCAACCGCCCGATAGTCGGCGTGGTGGTCGTAACCCACGAAGGCGCGGCAACGTGCCTTTGCGGCGCGGCGGAAGCGATTTTAGGGAAGGTCGAGAAATTGGAAGCGGTTAGCTGTGGCATGGACCAAAGTCGCGAGCAACTGTCCGACCGCATTTCCGAAGCCTGCAACCGTGTCGACGGTGGTGTCGGCGTGCTCATCCTGGTGGACATTCATGGATCGACACCGTTTCGGGCTGCCATGACCATGTTGGATGGCGTCCGTCCAGCCGAGGTGTTGTGCGGAGTAAACCTTCCGATGCTGATCAAGATGTCGACGGTCGACCGATGCGGTCTGACGCCATCGGAGATCGCTGAAATTTTGCGTGACATCGGTCGTCGTTCGATTCGTCTGGGATCGGAACTCACGGGTCGCGTTTTCACCGGAGGACCACGCTAGCCATGTCTGACGAAGGACAAACTGTAACACGAATAGCCCGCATTCGAAACCGCCTGGGCATGCACGCCCGCGCAGCGGTCAAGTTCGTTCAAGCTGCCGCACCCTTTGAGGCCGAAGTCTTCGTACGCAAAGACGACGAGGAAGTAAATGGCAAGAGCATCATGGGGCTCTTGACGCTGGTTGCGGCGCTTGGAACCCAGATCGAACTCGTCGCACGTGGCTCTGACGCCAAAGCCGCGATAGACGCGCTCTTTGCACTGGTAGACCGAGGTTTCGATGAAGGCGTTGAGCCGGACGAGCCAGGTGCTGCGCGGTGATGATGCGGAAGCTTAGCGGTATTGCCGCGGCACCGGGCGTGGGACTCGGTGCTGCCCATCTATTCGGTTGGCGTATTGACGTCCACGAACGCCACATCATGCGCGACGAGATCGAGCAGGAACTGGTTCGCCTGTCGAACGCGGTTGCGCAATCGGAATCACAACTGCAGCGAGTTCAGCAGCAAATCGCGGACGAAGAAGGCGCCACCCACCAGAGCTACCAGATTCTGGAAGCGCATCGTTTGATGCTTTCGGATCCCCACCTCGTCGACGAGGCACGGCGAATGATCCGCGAGGATTTGTTTGCAGCGGAATGGGCCGTGCGCATCGCACTTGACCGCATTCGCGCCGTGTTTGATCGCATCACGGATCCCTATTTCCGCGAACGCGGCAGTGACGTCGAGGCCGTCGGTGAACGCCTGTTGCGCAGCCTGCAAGAGGCGGACGTGTCGGGTTTAAACGAGATTCCGCCCGGTTCGATCGTGTACGCGCACGATCTCTCGCCCGCTGACATGACGCAACTCGGGCGCATGGGCGTGCGCGGTTTCGTCACGGAAAGTGGTGGAAAGACATCGCATTCCGCTGTCGTCGCGCGCGCGCTCGGATTGCCTCTCGTGGTCGGCGTTCGCGGCCTCGCGGATGAGACCCGGTCCGGCATGCGAATCATCGTCGACGGCAGCCGGGGTGAAATCATTCTCAATCCCGATGCCGAGGCCCTTTCGCATTACGAATCCCGTTCGGCCCGGGCACTGAAACGAGATCACTCTCTGTCTTCGTTGCGTGGCAAGCGCTCGGAAACGGCGGATGGTGTACGCGTCGATCTCGCAGCCAACATCGAGTTGCTCCAGGAAGTTCCTTCCGCCATCGAACTCGGGGCAAGCTCGGTCGGGTTGTTTCGCACCGAATTTTTATACCTCGATCGTGAGACCTTGCCGACCGAGGAAGAACAGTACGATCATGCCCGGTCGGCGATGCAAACGCTCGCGGGTCGGATGGCGACCTTCCGAACGCTGGATCTCGGGGGCGACAAATTGCCTCAATCCATGCGTTTCCCCGGATCGGTCAACCCGGCGATGGGATTGCGCTCGATTCGCTTCTCACTCGTGTATCGCGACATCTTCAGGACGCAGTTGCGTGCGCTTTTTCGGGCTGCGGTTGAGGGTCCCCTTCGAATCCTGTTTCCGCTTATCTCGGGCGTAAGCGAGTTGCGAATGGCGCGCGCGATTTGCGAGGAAGTGTGTGCCGACCTCAAGAGGGAGGGAATCCCACACAAGGCCGACGTTCCAATCGGAACCATGATCGAAACACCGAGCGCTGCATTGATCACCGATCTCATTGCCGACGAGTGTGATTTTCTCACGATCGGAACCAACGATCTGATTCAGTACACCCTGGCTGCGGATCGTCAGGACGAATATGTCGGGTATCTGTACCAGCCATTGCATCCGGCAATCTTGCGCAGCATCCGAGGCATCGTGGATGCCTGCCGCCATAAGAACAAGCCCCTTGCGATGTGTGGCGATATGGCGGGCGACCCGACCTTGACCTGGGTTTTACTGGGACTTGGCCTTCGCGATCTCTCAATGGCCCCCCGCCAAATACCGCTTGTGAAATCGGTGATTCGGCATACGACCATCCTTGAGGCACAAACGCTTGTTTCAGATATTGAGCGTCTGCACACGATCGGTGAGGTCGAAGAAGCCGTATTACAAGTGGTACAGAAACGCTTCCCGGAATTGATTGATGTCGAGAGTGAGGCGATCGCACCTTGAATCGCTCGCGCGGCTGTCTTTGAGGCCGCGAACCCCACCCGGCGCTGCAGTCGCCGGTGTGGCGCTCCTGTGCGCACTATTCGTCGCAAGCTGTCTTCCCGACGAACAAACACCACCCGGGCGTCAGCTGATCAAGGGCCAACACCTTGAGAACCTCAGCGCAACCGTTGTGGACGGAAAACAGTATCTTCGTTTTGAACGTCGAAAAGCGCTGCCTTTAAAAGGGAAGGGCGGATCCCTCGATCTCTACGTGGTCCCCATTGATGGATCGCTGCCAGCTCGTCGTGTTCTTGAGGATCGTTCCGATTCGCCCTCGTTTCCCATGGTCCCGATCGGTGGAAACACGTATTGGGCCATCGTGAACGAGCGCGCTACACAAGTCGGCAACACAACATCTTACACGGGGCGGTTAACGCGTTTCAATTTGAGCGGACAGGTGTTGGAATCGATCGAGAACGTATCGGGATACGGCGTCAATTTGTCGGAAGCCTTTCCGGACTGGATCTGGTTTCAGCGACCCGTAGTGCTGAAAACCACGCCCGAACAACTGCAAACGCAGTTTGTGTTGCGAGACAACCAGGGCAGGCATCGCATTTTTGACGGGATAATCGGCGCGCCCCAGTTCTATGGCAACGGCGAAATCTACTTCATGGCGGGCGCGGAAAGGGTGCTGTATCGCCAACGGGGAATAGACGGCGTTCCGGAGCCGATTCGTTCAAACGTGTCACGATTTCAGCGTTTCGGAGATTGGGTTGGACTGGTCGTGCCCGAAGGGAAACAGCCAACCAACACCTTGCTCGATCTCCGGACCTTTTCCGAGGTGCGGGTTCCCGGGGAACGGATTTGTTGTTGGCTAGCCTTCTCGAACGGAGTCTTTGTTTATTCCGAGGGCGCCGGCGGAGGGCGTCCGGCGCTCCTTTCAGAGTTCAATCCCGTTACCGGCTCCTTGACGGTGCAGCAAATGCCGCCCGGCATGGTGGACGTGAGCGGGCGGATTCAGCGGCCGGGCGCCAATACGGAACTGCTCCTCGACAGCAGGGGCACCATCGCGATTCATGATCCGGACGCGCCCGATGCCCAGCAACTTCGGGTTTTGGCCATTCGTCCCACATCCCCGCGCTTTATTCGAGGTGGCCGGCAGTTTATCTACATCGATCCCATTCCCGGCGATATGCAACAGGAAGGCCATCTCATGTTGATGGATGGCGACTTCGCTACGGCGCCTGTCGAGCTGACACCGGCAGGGACCAAGGCCGGCGACATCTACAAGTTTTTCGAGGCCAAAGATGATCGCGGAACCGAGGCCGTTGAAGACGATCGGGATTTGCTGGTGTTTTGGGCCCGTTTCGGTCAGTCAGCTTCGGATCTGTACTTCGTGGATCTGGATACCCACGTGGTTGAATGGAAGGCCGAAGGTATTCGTGACGTCTCGGTGACACCGGACGCGCTGTTCGGAATCATTCGCACGTCGTTGCAAGATCTTGTTGGCGATCTGGTCGACAGCGACTTGCGGACGGGCGTCGAACGGCTCATCGCTCCCCGCGTCGATAATTTCGTCGAGATGGAACTCAACGGGGTCAGTCAGATCGTGTACTACTTCCGCAATCGCTCACCCACCGAAGAGGATGGCGTTTGGATTGTGCCGCGGAATGTGGCGGCGGCTGGTAAGGCAATGCCGTGAGTCTCTGGCTCGCCCTGCGATTCGTGGGCTGTCTCTCGCAAATCCAGCCGGTCAGCCCAGACATCGAGAGGGAGGACGGTCAGGTCGACGTCGCACCAAAATCACCGCCCATTGTTGCACCGGTCTCGCCCGAACCTGCGCCGCCACCTCTGCCCATCGCGCCCATTGCACCGCCCACTGTTGCCGCCGAACCTGCGGCTCCGATAACGATTGTCGTGCGCGGCCGAATCCTGGCCAGAGGCACGCGAGCCCCACAGGAAGGGGCCGCGTTGTTTTTCGGCAAGGAACAAATCGGTGAAGCCGATAGAACGGGCGCATTTGAAATCGCGATGCCGCCGGGTCGGCATCGCGTCCAGGTGCAACAACCAGGCTTTAAAGCGGAAGATGTCTTCGTGGTGGTCGACGCGAACGATCACCGTGAATTTGTCATACGGTTAACGCCACGCCAAACCGGGCAAAGCTACGAAACGGTGGTGGTCGCCCCTGAGAAGCAAGCTGAACGCATTGCCCTGCGGGAAGAAGAGTTGACCCGAACGCCCGGCTCGCTTGGCGATCCGTTGCGTGTCATCGAGTCGTTGCCCGGGGTTTCGCAGGTTGTATGGCCCGCCGCTCTGTACACCGTCCGTGGTGCGAATCCCGGCAATACCGGATTTTTTCTGGACGGTGTTCGCTTGCCGGCGCTCTACCACCTGGCCCTCGGTCCGTCCGTCATCCATCCGTATTTCATCGAGTCGGTCGATTTCTATCCCGGTGGCTACCCGGCGCGTTTCGGCCGCTACGTTTCGGGCGTCGTGTCTGCCCAAACCCGGACCCCCCGCGCCGACACCGTTCATGCCTCCGCTGATCTACGCCTCTTCGATGCTGGCGGCATTGTCGTTGTGCCCTTCAATGAGAACCGTACGACGGTATCGCTGGCCGGCCGCGTTTCGTACACCGCCTATCTCTTGTCGAAGCTCTCACCCGATTTCACGATGGGGTATTGGGACTATCAGTCCCGCATCGAGCACCGTTTGGGCCCGGGACGTTTGACACTGTTCGCCTACGGATCGGGGGACGTGCTTGAGCGCAAGTCGACGCCCACCAAGCCCGTCGATCCGATTTCAGTTCGCCTGCAATTTCATCGCGTGAACCTGGGCTGGAACGGCATGGTTGCAGGCGGACGCTTGCAATCGGCGGTGCTCTACGGGCGGGACCAATCGCAAAGCTTCATACCGATCGTCAACAACCTGCCGGTGGCGGTGTCTTCGCACCTTGCGCTCGGTCGTCTCAATTACAGCCACGGTTTGAGCGAGACGACCAGCATCGAAGTCGGCGGAGATACCGAAATTCAACGGCTCGACCCGAGCAAGGTCGACGTGTTGCTTGGCGAGCAGGACATCCTTCGTGACCGAACCGCTCTCATGTCCGGGTTGTATACGGCGCTCACCTACGAGCCCAGCTCACGATTGGTGGTATCGCTCGGCGCGCGTGGCGATCTCTTCGTCGAGGAGGGTACGCACAAGATCGAGCCGAGTCCCCGGCTCAACCTGCTACTCAGGCTTGCTGACGGGGTCTATCTGAAGGGCAATGCAGGCATGTTCGCCCAGATGCCAAGCCTCCCGGTCTCGGTTCCGGGTTTTGAGAACTTTGGCCTGTCGAGCATCGGCATTCAGCGCTCAAAGGCGGTCTCGATGGGGGTCGAGTCCGAGGTGGGTGAGCACGCGACGGCACAACTCACCGGCTTTGTTCAACGGATGGACGTGACCGATCTTGCGAGCATCTTCAATTACGACGTCCAGACCTCTCTCCTCGAATTGCGGCCGGCGCGCAGCTACGGCGCCGAAGTCATGTTGCGGCGGCCGGTTCGCCATCGTTTTCACGGTTGGCTTGCTTACACTTTATCGAAGAGCGAACGGACGCTGCCGCCATTCGACCACCGGGCCGCTTCTGACTTCGACCAGCGGCACGTCCTCAACCTCGTCGGTAGCTATCGGATTGGTGGTGGCTACCAGTTCGGCAGCCGCTTTCACTACAACACGGGCCGTCTGTATCCAGTGTTTGATCAAGGTTCGCATGGCAGCGATCGCCAGGCCGTCACCTACCAGCGCCTGCCTGCCTTCCACCAGGTCGACGTTCGCTTCGATAGGCGATGGGTTTTCGACAAGTACATTCTGGATCTCTACCTTGAGTTCATCAACACCACCCTGACTCGCCAGGTTTTTGACGTGAAGATCCGCAACGACGGTTCGAGGGACGAACGCAGTTTTCGTATCCTGCTGCCGTCGATTGGTTTGCACGCCGAGTGGTAGCTCGAATAAACACAGATAAACCTTGACGGGCTCGCCGCGCACGGACTATATCGGCCCCAGCGTCGATGCCCCTCATTTTCAGGCCGAAGCACAATTACCTAGCCCGCTTGTCACTCGTGGTCGGTGGCCTCGGTGCGATCGGAGCCGTATCAGCAATCCTGATTTACGTCCGAACGCCGATCGCCCGTGGCATGCAGGACCCAGTGGAACAACCCATTCAGTTCGACCATCGTCACCACACGCGTGACGAAGGCATTGATTGTCGGTTCTGCCATCAGACCGTCGAAACGTCTCCATTCGCCGGCATTCCGTCCACGCAGCTTTGCATGAACTGCCACTCGCAGATCTGGAACGGCAGCCCAATGCTCGAGAAGGTTCGTCAGAGCTTCATCGAGGACAAGCCAATCGTGTGGACGAAGGTGAACGACGTTCCGGACTTTGTTTACTTCAACCATGCCATCCACGTGAACAAAGGCGTCGGTTGCGTGTCCTGCCACGGCCGCGTGGACACCATGCCGGCGGTCGGCAAGGCCAAGTCGCTCACGATGGCTTTTTGCCTGGAATGCCATCGCAACCCCGGACCCAATCTGCGTCCTGTGGAAGAAGTGACGAACATGGAATGGAAAGCACCGGTCGCAAGCGCCCACGGCGAAGCTGCTCACGGCGAGTCGAACCATGCCGCGCTGGATCCCCACGCTTTTGCTGAAAAAATGGTGAAGGACAACGATGTTCACACCCGCACCTCTTGCACCACCTGCCATCGGTAGTCGAATGAGCCAATCGCGCGAAACTTCATCGACCGAAATCGACAGCGGCAAGGGTCGACAGACCACCCGTCTCACCATCCTCGGGCAAGTGGATTCGAAGGCTGTGTCCCGTCGCGGTTTCGTCCAGCTGGTTGGATCTGGAATCGCGATGACCGGCGCGGTGACCGCTTGCACCAAGCCTCGTCAGGCCATCGTGCCCTTCGTTCGTCGTCCACCCGAGGTCACACCGGGCAACGCGTTGAACTTCGCAACCGCAATTTCGCACGAAGGCTACGGGTTCGGCGTACTCGTCGAAAGTCATTCAGGCCGTCCCACAAAGATTGAAGGCAATCCGGATCACCCAGACAGCAAGGGTAGGACGTCGGCACGAGACCAGGCTTACCTGCTGGGGCTTTACGACACCGACCGAAACGGTCAGCTGCTGCTTGAGGGGGCCCCCGCCACCTGGAAGAAAGCCGCTGGATTTATCGCCACCCGCGCCGACGCTCTGGCTCCACAGGGTGGGGCTGGCTTGCGCTTTCTCGTCGAGCCAGAGACCTCGCCGTTTATCGGCGATCTTCGTGCGCGCATACAACAGAAGTACCCGAACACACGCTTCGTGACCTACTCGTCGATCGCCGACGGTTCAGTAGCGGGAGCGCAGGCCTCATTTGGCCGACCGTTCGAAGTCCGCCACGATCTTCGCAAAGCTAAGGTGATCGTTTCGCTCGACGCCGATTTCCTCGACGACGGTGCTGAGTCGGTTCGCCTGAATCGCGAGTTTGCCGATGCCCGCGAGCCCGGCTCCAACATGAGTCGCCTTTACGTTGCGGAACCGTTCTACACGGTGACAGGCGGCGTGGCAGATCATCGCTTGCGTGTGCGTGGCTCGGAAATCATTGCGGTTGCGCAGCGTCTGGTAGTCGAGCTGGCCGGCATTCTCGGTCGCGATGTGCTTGGTGCTGTTGCCGATCTGGCGATGGCCGAGCCCAACGCAGCCCTGGATGACAAGTGGATCAAAGTCGCCGCCCGAGATCTGGCTGCGAACCGCGGCAAGTCGGTGGTGATCCCGGGTCGCCGTCAGCCAGCCGCCGTTCACGCGATCGCCAACGCCATCAATTTTGCGCTCGGCAACGTTGGCGAGCAAATCAAGGTTCTTGATCCCATTCGTCTCGATCCCAATGCCGGTCCCGAAGGCATCGTGGCCCTCGCAGCCGAGATGGACGCCGGCAAGGTCGATACGCTGGTTATCCTGGGCAACAATCCGGTTTACAGCGCGCCCGCCGATGCGGACTTCGCGGCAAAGCTGGGCAAGGTTCGCAACGTTATCTACGCAGGTCTCTACGCGGATGAGACAGCCAAGGTTGCGGCCAACTACATTCCAGTCGCCCACTCACTCGAGTCGTGGGGCGATGCCCGGGGCCTGGACGGAACCGTAACACTGATGCAACCGCTCATCGATCCGCTCTTCTCGCGGGTGACAAATGCGGACATCCTTTCGCTCTTCCTTGAGCGTGGCGACAGGGGTGCTTACGTGCTCCTCAAAGAGTTTTGGCAGAAGCGTGCATCGGCCCAAGGCTCAGTTCCTGCTGGCTCCAGCTTCGATTTGCAGTGGGAGCACTGGCTCGCACGTGGTGTCCTTGATGGTTCAGCCGCGCCTGTGGTGACGGACGTTTCAGTAGACGCAGCGGCTGCCGGTGTTGCGATTGCTCAACTATTGGGTGCACGTGGCGCCGGCGACTCGACCGGCGTCGAGCTTGCCTTCACGGTTGACCCGCGCATCCTTGATGGCCGCTTTGGCAACAACGCCTGGCTGCACGAGCTTCCGCACCCGCACACGAAGTTCACCTGGGATAACGCTGTGGTGGTTGGTCAAGCGACCGCCGCACGCATGGGTGGTCTCAAGACCGGCGATTGGGCGAATGTTACGCTTGGTGGCAAAGAAGTTCGTGGCCCGGTCTTTGTTCAACCTGGTCTTGCCGATGAATCGGTCAGCATCTTCCTCGGTTACGGTCGACAGGGTGCCGAGTCAGTCGCGGCGGGTGTTGGTTTCAACATTGGCTCGCTGCGCTCTTCGGCAGCGCCCTGGTTCGTTCGCGGTGTTACGGTTGAGAAGATCGGGAATGGCTATTCGTTTGGTATCTCTCAGACGACGGAGTCCGATGAAGATCGCGAACCGGTCAAGGTTGGAACGCTTGCCGAGGCGATGGATTCGCATTCCGCATTCCGGGAAACCCTCGCTCACCAGCGTGGCGACCAGCAATGGGAAATTCACCCGCCGTTCGACTACAGCAAGCAAGCCTACAAATGGGCGATGTCGATCGATCTCAATAAATGCACTGGCTGCGGCGCCTGCGTGATCGCCTGCCAATCTGAGAACAATATTGCAACGGTTGGACGTGAACAGGTCGCAATCGGCCGCGAGATGCACTGGATTCGCATCGATCGCTACTACGCCGACGCACCGAACTACGACGAAGACAAGAACAAGCAGTACGACGATTCGCGCGTCGTACACCAGCCCATTGCCTGTCAGCACTGCGAGACGGCTCCCTGCGAATACGTTTGTCCCGTGAATGCCACCGTCCACAGCGACGAAGGCCTCAATGAGATGGTTTACAACCGTTGCGTTGGTACCCGTTACTGCAGCAACAACTGCCCCTACAAGGTACGCCGATTCAATTTCCTCGACTTCACCGGCGATCCCTCGGAAGTACGCGGCATGGCTTACAACCCCGATGTCACCGTGCGCAGCCGCGGCATCATGGAAAAGTGCACGTACTGCGTGCAACGCATCGAACGCGCGCGCATCGACTCTCGGGTCGAGGGCCGAGCCATCGCCGACGGTGAAATCGTCACCGCGTGTCAGCAGACTTGCCCGGCGGGTGCCATCGAATTCGGCTCGCTGAACGACAAGAATTCGGCCGTGAGCAAGGCACAAGCCAGCCCGCGTCGATACGACCTCTTGCACGAGATCGCCACGCGCCCCCGAACAGCGTTCCTTGCGCGCGTACGCAACCCCAACCCGGAGCTTGGCTGAAGTGTCTTCCCCGGCGGATATCGATAAAATAGATAAAATCGTATTGGATCCACTTGATCCTCGCCCTTTTATCGAGGGCAAGGTTACAGATCGATCACTCAACGATTCGCTTTTGGATCACGTCCTTCGCGGCGCCGGCAAGGGCTGGTGGATGTGCTTTGGCGTGGCGCTTTCGCTGCTCGGCGTTTTTGGCATTTCGATTGGTTACACGCTTTACAAAGGCATTGGCGCCTGGGGTAACAACCAGCCGATCGGTTGGGCCTTCGACATCATCAACTTCGTTTGGTGGGTCGGTATCGGTCACGCCGGAACGTTGATCTCCGCCATCTTGCTGTTGTTCCAGCAAAAGTGGCGCACCTCGATCAACCGTTTCGCGGAGGCCATGACGCTCTTCGCGGTTATCTGCGCCTTGCAGTTCCCACTTTTCCACACGGGTCGTCCGTGGTTCGCAGCGTATTGGCTTTTGCCCTATCCGAGCGTTCAGGGTATCTGGCCGAACTTCAAGAGCCCGCTTTTGTGGGACGTTTTCGCCGTATCGACGTACTTCACCATATCGCTCTTGTTCTGGTTTTTGGGACTGATCCCGGATCTCGCAGCCTTGCGTGACACGGCCAAAAGCAAGACCAAGCGCTTCATCTATGGTCTGTTTGCGATGGGCTGGCGTGGTTCGGGTCGGCACTGGGCCGAGTACAAGTGGGCTTATCTTCTGCTGGCA
>JAYUPZ010000654.1:0-26888 GCA_043759805.1 Myxococcales bacterium
AACTGCCAGCACCCGATGGCTCGGCTGCGTGTCCGGCGAACCCGAACCAGACAAATTGCCGTCCACTGAAGGTTGGCACGTTTTGTCGCCTCACAGAGCTGAAGTTCTGCGTGTGCCAATCCATCGGAGCATCGGATCTCTGGGCGTGTCCATGATTCGTATTACAAGCGGCGCCCGTTGCAACTCCGATGGCTGCCACGCGGTCAGCCGGCCCATCGGCTTGTGCGGCGGTTGAAGCTTTGAGCCGTCGGGATAACCAGGACGCGCGCTGTTCGATCTGCCAGATGCACACGATTTTGTGCGTCTGCTCGCTTGTCCCGCGGCTTGGGACCCGCACCCGCCTCTGCTTGCTCGTCCACTACCGCGAGGCGCGCAAGCCCACCAACACCGGCCAGCTTGCCGCCCGATGCGTGATCGGTAGTACCGTTGGTGTGGTGGGGGATCGGGCGCGTCCGCTTCCAATGCCACTTGTGCACGAAGGCGAGCAGGGGATCGTGCTGTTTCCCGCCGAAGATGCAGTACCGATCGAAACGTTCATCGCCGATCCGAGGCCGCTCGTGCTGATCGTGCCCGACGGCAACTGGCGGCAAGCATCCAAGATGCGTCAACGGATTCCCGGTCTCGCTGCGTTGCCCTCGGTTGTCTTGCCTTCGCGTCTTCCAACCGAGTATCGCCTGCGGGCGGAGCCGCGCGACGGAGGGCTTGCGACAATGGAGGCTGCGGCCCACGCCCTGCGAATTCTGGAAGGAGAGCAGGGACCCGCCGTTGCAGCCGCGATGCTTCAGGTGTTCCGTATCATGGTCGAACGAACGCTGTGGTCGCGCGGCACGCTTGCGGCCGATGCGGTGACCGGCGGCATTCCAACGGGAGTGCTATGACGATTTCCGATGCCCAACACCATTCGACAGATAACAGCCCTTGAGCTCAAGGCCATGCGTGACGCCGACGTACCACACGAGCTTTTCGACGTCCGGACGACCGGCGAACGGGCGATTGCAAAGATTGCCGGTGCGCGCCACCTGGATGATGCGGCCGTGGAATATTTAAAAGACCTGCCGCGCGATACCTTGCTTGTTTTTCAGTGTCACCACGGCATGCGCAGCCAAAGTGCCGCGCTTCATTTCGCAGCACAAGGCTTCAGCAATATCTGCAATCTTACCGGCGGCATCGACGCCTGGTCTACCCACGTGGATCCGTCCGTCAGTCACTATTAGCTTTGGCGGTCGACACTGCAATGTTGAGGCGCGCGAATCGAGGAGAATAGTCGCGTGCGACGACTCGATCCACGACGTTTTGATAGACGACAAGTGGCATCAAACCCCACGCGTAATCTTCTGCGCTCGGATGGGCATCGTAACTGTGCGCCAATGGCCCGCGATATTGCTGTTGAATCTGCTCAAGCATGCCAGGTAACTCGATTTGCAACACGTTTCGCAACTCGGGTGCATGCGTGGTGGTCAGCAACCATTCCAACAACACCCAGCCGAAATCTCGATGGCGCACTTCATCGGATAGGATGCGATCCAGAACCGCCTGCACGGATGGGATTCGGGCATGAGAGCGCAGTTCGCGGAACAGTCGAACGGCCATCGTTTCGCCCAGTACCAGGTAGAACACGGTCGCCCGCAATACGTCGACTTCAAGTGGGCCATCGGTTCGGGGCAGCACGAGCTCTGCCCGATTCATCTGCGGGGTGTCGCTCCCACCAGCCTGTGCATAGATTGCCTCGCTCGCGACCGCGTGGTCCAGTTCATCTGTCACGATGTCGAGACCGTCGCGAATCAGCGCGTCAGGCGCGCCCATCACCATCAACCAGTGGACCAGATTCTGTGTGAGCGCTGCTGAGCGGTATTCAGCCGTGATTCTGCGAGACCATTCAATCTGAACAAGAGGGCTTGCGGGTGGAATTGAATCGGCGTGGGTGTCGGGGGGATCCAGAGTCACAGGTTTCCTAAATGCGCGTCAACCTCGGCGTTGGTGCCCCTTGCATCCGGCGCGGCATCCGACGATGTGCCCGCGTCCAGACGGGTGACGGGGATGCCATTGCACCATGGGCCCGGTGGATTGCAGGCGCCACCGAAGGGTGGAATGCCGGTTCTTCCCCCCGTCCCGCCCGTCATCGAAACGGCCGCATTACCTCCGCTTGAAACGGGAGCCATGTCGGTGGAGCTTGCGCCAGCGTTGCCCCCCGCCTGCGCGGTCGTCAAATCCTGCTTCGAGTCACATCCGTTGAGCCCGACCGCCACAAACGTGAGGACAAGGGGTCGACGAACAGCGCCTAGCACGCGGCAACGAAGTGACTTTTTCATGGGTTAAGCTTCCAGTCTCGAAAACGTAAAACCAACCAACGATCGGCCATCGAAGCTTGGACGAAAATTTCGACCCCCCGATCGTCAACCGGCGATGGTCGGAATGCGTTCCGTGATCCGGGGCGTTTCGCGGGGCACAGCATTGGCCACATAGGTCTGAGTGACGATCTTACCGTTCCGTATCACGAACGTGTCGGTTGCCAACGGGTATCTGTAGTTCGGCGTCTCGGCCGTCCACAAAATGAAGGCGACGTCGCCGCGAATTTCTTCTCGCACGATCTGAAACGCGACGCCGGGTTGGTTAAACTCGGCAACCATCTGGGCGAAGAAGGACGCGATCTGCACGGTGCCAACCAGGGTCTCGCGACTTGTGATGAGGACGGCGTCCGGCGCGTAGTCCGACATCAATCCGTCGAGATCTCCTGCATCGAAGGTCTCAAAATGGCGGCGCAGGACATGCTCGGTCGTGCTCATGACATCGGCGAGTATATCGCCGTCCGTCGTGGATATCGCTATTTCCCTGTGTTCGTCGTACGGAGCAGCACCCGGCGCGCCCGTTCCACGACCGGCGGGTCCACCATTTTGCCGTCAATCAGCGTGACGGCCTCGCCGTTTTGCATGAAGGCATCGACGATTCGGCGGGCGCTCGTTATTTCTTCGTCGGTGGGAGAAAACACCGCATGGTTGACCTCGATCTGTGCGGGGTGAATCAGGCATTTGCCCGAAAAGCCCAGATTCCGTGCCGCCTGCGCATCGGCCCTCAATCCGGCGGGGTCACCTACGTCGAGAAAAACCCGATCGATCGCCGCCACGCCAGCCGCCGCCGCTGCCACGGCAATCACCGAACGTGCATGGGCGAAGTGCTCGCTGCCAACGGCAACGGGCATTCCCATATCGAGGGCAAAGTCCTCGGCTCCAAACAACAAGCCTTGCAGGCGCGGGGAGACCGTCGCGATCGCGGACGATTGCAAAAGCGCGCGGGCCGATTCAATGGCGGCGACGAAACCGACGTTCGCGGGTGCCCGCCCGGTTTGTAAAAAAAGCTCAAGAGATCGTTCCGCGATCTTTAAATCAGTGGGTGCTTCGGTTTTTGCGAGGACCAAACCTGAAAGCCCCGCGTGGGCTGCGCAGGCCATGTCGTCGGCAAACGCGGGATGCTGCGTGGGATGCACCCGCACCCAGAGTGCAGGTCCCTCGATCGGCGTGGCCAGAACCCGGGCGACGTTGGCCCGTGCCTCCGCCTTGCCCGAGGTCGGAACGCCGTCCTCCAGATCCAGGATGATCGCGTCGACAGGAAGCCCGAGTGCCTTGTCGATCAACGCGTGTTTATGCCCGGGAACGAATAGCCAAGAACGAGCGGCGCGGGCGACAAACAGCGGGTTCATGGTGGCGGTTGACAGAGTGTAACCCGATTGCCGGTGATCGACAGAAACGCGGCTTCGACTGGTGTAGATTCAGCACTCTCATGAGCAACCCGTACTTGAAGGCGCCCACCATCGCGGCATCCCTCGATCCCGCATTTCGCCCTGCTTTTTTGGCGAGCAAAGCCTTTTCGGCGGAGGCCAAGGCGAGTGCCGGCCCCACGGTTGAACTTGGCCTTGAACAACCGGACGGCACCGTGTTTGTGCACGCGATGCCGATCTTGCCGGCAGCGCACCCTCATTCTGCGCATTCCCTCCTATTTGTGGAACGCTTCGTGAAGTTTCTACTGTGGTCGCGCGGTGGCTTTCGGATTCACGTCGCAGGTCCCGACGCAATCGTTACACATCTCCGGGCCCACTTTGCCGACACGGCCGTTGGTCGTTTCGATTCCGGCATGATTGGTGAACAGATCTATGGCCGCCCCATTGAGGTGGTGGCGACGTCTCGCGTGCCCGCGGCGAAGTCGAGCACGCAACCCCTGGGGCGTCATCTGAATGGCAACCGCATCGGTTTTGATCTGGGTGGCAGCGATCGCAAGGTGGCCGCCGTCATTGACGGCAAGGTGGTTTTTTCCGAGGAAACGGTCTGGGATCCGTACCACCAAAAAGACCCGGCATACCACAAGGCCGGCATTCTGGATTCGTTGCGCAAGGCCGCCGCGCACCTGCCGCGTGTGGATGCCATCGGCGGCAGCGCGGCCGGCGTGTACGTCAACAGCGAGCCACGTGCGGGATCGCTGTTTCGCGGAATTCCACGCGAGCTTTTTGATACCCATGTAAGGCCCATGTTTCGGCAGGTTCAGGCTGAAATGGGCGGTGTCCCCTTCGAGGTCGTCAACGACGGAGAGATTACAGCGCTTGCGGGTGCGATGTCGCTGCAACAGGATGCGGTTCTCGGCATCGCGCTCGGGACAAGCACGGCGGCAGGGTACGTTACCCCCGAAGGCACGATCACAAGCTGGCTCAACGAGCTCGCCTTCGTGCCCGTGGATTACCAGGAAAATGCGCCCGCGGACGAATGGTCAGGCGATCGTGGTTGCGGCGTGCAGTACCTGTCGCAACAGGCCGTGGGACGTTTGGTGCAGCCCGCCGGCATCACGCTGGATGCTGCGATGCCCTTGCCAGAAAAGCTGGTGGCGGTGCAAGAGTTGATGAAGGCCGGTGATCCGCGAGCAAAGGCCGTCTATCAAACGCTGGGTGTTTACCTTGGCTATGCGCTGGCTCACTTTTTATCGTTCTACGACTTTCGCAATCTCCTCGTCCTCGGCCGCGTGACCTCGGGCAAGGGCGGCGACCTGATGCTGGAGATCGCAAAGCAGATTTTGCAGACCGAGTTGCCCGAAAAAGCGCGTGGCATCTCATTCGTTACACCGGACGAAAAGATGAAGCGTCACGGCCAGGCCATCGCCGCCGCCAGCTTGCCCGCGTTTTAAGGCTTGTCCCAGTCCCACCAAAGCCAGCGCAGGTTGTCCGACATCTTTTTTCGCGGGATGGTAGAATTGCCGTCATGCCTCATCTTAAGAACAAGTTTGTCGGTGTTGCGTTTTGTGCCGTTTTGTTGAGCGGGCTCGCCTGCGACGACGAAAAAAAGCTCGATGAATCGACCGAACCTAAACCGGTGAAGACGGGCATCCCGGGGACGACGCGCCTTGATGGCCTGACGCCGATGCAGCAACAAACCCTGTGCACGAAATCGCAGGAATTCCTGACGATCGCGTTCAGGGGCTCCGAGGTACAAAAGGCGTTGTGCAAGATGACCGCAGTGCTTGCTGCGTCCTTCGGCGGAAATGATCCGGTGAGTACCTGCACGATGGCGCAGGCCGAATGTCTGTCGGCTGCGCAGGAAGCAACGGCGTTGCCGGCCGATGCAGGCGCTGACGCCTGTCAGATGGCGGGCGCGCCGCTGCAGAACTGCCCGGTCACGGTGGCCGATTACGAGCTGTGCTTGAACGGTTTGCCGATGGGTTTGAAGAACGCGGGCGCTGCCTTGCCCGAGTGTGCTGCGCTTGGCGGTGCCGATGCGGGTCCGCCGGTGAATCTCATCGCGCTGGCGCTGGCCTTCCCGCCGTCGTGTATTGCGTTACAGACACAGTGCGGTGGTACGGTTCCAGGTCTGCCGACAATTGGCGGCCGCTAGTCCGTCGCGAAGCAGTAGATGCGGCCGTTGCCGCTGGTGTTAATCAGGCCCTGCGTCGAGCAGTTGTTGCTGTTGTGGGCCGCGTTCCACGAGGGAGAGAATTGAGCGCTGCCAGGGGTGTCGCTGTGGCCAAGGCCAGCCGAGACGCCATTGGCAGCGGCTGACGTCCAATCGTTACACGTTTGGTTCGCCAGCAAAATCCCGTCGGCCTTGGTTCCGGTGAGGATATCGTGCTGACCGCCGGGAACCGCAGTATTTTTCTCGGTCTTGAACAGCGCATCGGCCGGCTTGGCAGCGATGTACGCCGCGCGACCGGCGCCGGGATCAGGGAGGCCATGCAGTGCCGCCTGATTGGCTGCGAACACCTTCTTTTCGGCGTTGTACCAGGGGCCATTGCCAATGCGATCCTTGGCGTGAATCGGTTGACCGTTGCCGCCGTTGGTGACGCTGAGGTAGGCCACCCACACCTTTCGTACTGCTTTTGCGTCCATCGCGAGTTTCTTGCAATGCGCATCTGCCCCAACAAGCCCCTTGAGATCTCCCGAGCCCGAGGGCGGAACGCTGGTGACGAAAAAGCTCATTTCTGTTGAGGCATTGGCCGTGCCACCTGTGCCTGCTCCGCCCGTGCCCGAGCCGCCGGTTGCGGAAGAGCCGCCGGTTGCACTGGTGCCGCCCGAGCCGCCCGTTACAGACGTACCGCCGGTGGCGTTGGTGCCGCCGGTAGCAGAGGCGCCGCCGGTTGCGGAAGAGCCGCCCGTTCCACTTTTGCCTCCCGATGAATTTCCCGCTGTTCCGTTGCTGCCGCCGTCCGAACTGCCGCCGTTCCCGCCAGTGCCTCCGGTTGATGATTCGGCGCAGGCAAGTCCTGCGGCGAGAACTAGGCCAAACCAGTGGTACCGATTGATGCTACTCATGTTCAGACTCCTCGGGGAACAGGGAAGGCCCGGAAGGGCGGGGCGGTCGACCGAGATGCATCCTAGGGTGGGCCGAGCTTGCTCAAGGAAAAGAAGTTCGGTGGTGACAAGGTTTTTACAACGCGGCGCGCCCGTAGAGCCAGAATGTTAATTGGCGACGTCACTCCTCAGTGGGCTTGGTTTGGGGTCGATTGGACCTGTAATTCAATCAGGAATCGTCGATCCGACCCGATTGGAGGGTTGGCGCAGCATCGACATCATATTAGTTTGATCGGAAACGTATTCGCCGCTGGAAGGCTTGGTTGAGGGACCGAAATCTCCAGTTGCATCGAGGAAAGAATCGACATGAAGCCATTTGTTCGCCCGACGTCCGTAGTTGCTGTTGCCCTGTTCACCTTGATTGGTGGAGGACTTGCCCAGGTGGGCTGTAACAGTGGAGGTGGTTCTGGTGGTCGTACCGGAAAGGGTGGCGATGGCGCTGGCGGGTCTGGAGAAGGCGGCGCTGGTCAAGGCGGCTCGGGCGAAGGTGGCTCGGGTGAGGCAACCGGCGGCAAGAAGACGGGTGGCTCGGGTGGTAGCAAGTCGGGTGGTACAAATGAGGGTGGCACGGGTGGTGGCACTGTGACCGGTGGTAGCGGTGGTACGGTTGCTGTGACCGGTGGCAGCAACGGAACGGGTGGAGCGGTGGTCGTGGGGGGCGTTCCCGGGTTCTGCAAGGATGCCAAGGCTTACGTCAGTGCGGCTACGGGAGAACACGATACGGCCGCACTCGCAATGAGCACTTCTCAAAATCCGCAGCCGCTTGGTGGCCCGGGTACAACGTTGGCGGCGTCTGCCGCCGGTGGATACGACAGCGCCTGGGTTCCTTCCCAATACGATGCCGCTGACAGTGGAAAGGTGGGCATATTCATCACATTCGGGGGATACCCGACGGCAACCGTTGCCTCGGTTTTAAGAAAGCTCATTGAGGCCAAGGAAGTTCCGCCTATCATCGTCGCTCACGCTGCGCTTGACGTGAACCAGGCTGACGCGGTTGGAAGGGCGACGGCGGAATACCGCAAGATTCTGGCGGCTTTCAAGGCCTCTCATCCAAAACTGTCTGACGATCCGAAGTGGCACCTCGTCTCTGGTCAAAGCACGACGGGAGCCGTTGCGTTTGGCGTTGCCTGGGACAATCCCACGCTTGTTGCAAAGGTCATCACGGGCAGCGGCAGTTTTGTTGGATTTATGCCCCATTACCCGTACACAACTCGAATCGAAGGTTCATCGGGCAAGAACACCGTGCTTTCGATGGCTGTGGGCAATTGCGATATTTTTCCGAACTGTGACGTTCGGCCAGCCTACTGTGGCGCGTGTACCCCAAGCAACGGCGGGCAGGTCGATGCCTCGGGTGGACAGGCGAATTGGATAGAAAAGAATCGCGAGGTGTTGGCGTCGTTCAAGAAGAAAAACTATCCAGCTCACATGCTCTTGGTTGGAACCGAAACCAATCCCAAGGGTCACGCCCCCGCGACCTGGAACGGCAATCTCATAGACCAGATCCGGTTTGTAATGCGTGACGTCGTTTGCGGATCTTTTTGATCGTTGAAGCAATTCGGTCTGGAATGGCGTGCGCCCGGTAGTAGCGGACTCTTTCCGCTACTACCGTGGCAAAATTGGCACGAGAGAACAGGCGTTTCAGGTGGTGTTCTTGCGTACAGCACTCGGGACCGTCATGGCCCGTCGAGATGCCGACCAGGCGAAAAAGGTTTTTTGGCCGAGCGAAAACCGAATCAACATCGCTACCGCAAGCGAGTCGAGCGGCCGCTCGACTCGACCCAGAACACAAATCCGCTTTGCCCTTCGGATGGTATGATCATATTATAAATCATATCGAAAAAGCCATGGCCACGACTGAACGCGTCACCGTCACCCTGCCATTGAACCTGATCGAGGGCATCGACCAGTTCGAGAGGAACCGCAGTCGATTTATTGCTGATGCCGTCCAGCATGAACTTGCCCGTCGTCGAAGAGAGGGGCTTCGTCGGTCGCTCGAAAGTCCGCACCCGGAGGTCGCTGAACTTGCTGACGCGGGACTCGCAGACTGGGGTGCCGGCTTGCCGTCCGAGGACGGAAGTCTGGTCGAAGTGACCGATGGAAAAAAAGTACGGTGGGTCGAGGGAGTGGGTTGGATTGAGGAGTCGGTGTGATTATCGGACGCGGAACCATCGTTCTTGTCGAGCTGGATCCAACCGTTGGTCACGAGCAACGAGGGACCCTCCCGTGCATCGTCGTTAGCGATCCTTCCGTCAACGAAGACCAGCGTTTCAGTCTAATCGCAGTCGTGCCCGTCACGGGAACACGCGGCGAGGGATCTCTCTACCCGGAGCTAACCGCCGGTAAGAGCGGACTGACAAAAACATCCTACGCACTCATCGATCACTTGCGCTCGATCGACAAGCGCCGAATCCGACGCATTTTCGGGCGCATTACCACGAGCGAGATCGCGGCGCTCGATCAGGGGATTGAATTGTTCCTTGGCTTGGTAGGCACCCCGTAGTGAGCCGAGTTAACATTTTGAAAATCGCAAATCGATTTTCAATTTTCAAGAAAACGCATAAGTATGAATTCGTTCAATTAAAAATCGGTCTGCGGTCCCATTATCGCGGCGCAGCCGTCGATTGCCGCAAGACAAGCGACGTCGCGAACTCGCCAGGGCTCCACGGAACGGCATCCTCGTCGATGCGCGACACGATCATTTTCCCGAGCGCCTCCCCCATTTCCAAAAGCGGGATCCGGATGGTGGTCAGGGGCGGCGTCGTGAACTGCGCGTGGTCCTGATCGTCAAACCCCACGATCGAGACGTCCTCGGGAACACGGATGCCCTGTTGCCAAAGGTGTAAACCCACGCCGTAGGCAACCTGATCGCTTGTTGTGAAGATCGCCGTGAAGTCGCGGGTGCGGTCGAGGAGGATCTTCGTGGCCTCTGCGCCCTTCTTCTCGTTGAAGCCGTGGTGGATGATGATGGTTTCGTCAATCGTAACACCTGCCGATGACAGCGCCAGTTCATATCCCCGCCGACGCGCCAAAGCATGGCTGTGATCCGCCGGACCCGTGACAAGCGCAATACGGCGATGCCCCAGATCCAGCAAATGCTGGGTTGCAATGCGTGCGCCCTCGGTGTTGTCGGATTGAATGAAATACGGTTCAAGACCCGGCGTGACAGGTCCCGTTCCTGCCACCGGAAAGTTTTCGCCCACAAGTTGTGTGGTCTTTTCCGGCATCGGACCGCCGAGCAATATCAAGCCCTCTATCTGGCTTTCGAGAAGCATGTCGAGTGCCTCGGCCGGGTTGCCAAGACCCGCCACCGATGAGACCAGCGGCCGGTACCCAGTTCCTATCAAACTTTGTTCAATACCCCGCAGCAGACGGCCCCAGTAGGGGCTTTCGGTACTCATCGTCAACACGCCAATGGCCCGGGTGCGCCCGCGCGCCAGCCCCTGTGCCATCACGTTGGGCTTGTAATCAAAGGCGGCAATGGCCGCCATCACCGCCGCGCGCTTTTCGTCGCTGACCTTGGCGTGACCCGTTAAAACGCGGGAAACCGTGGCCTGCGAGACGCCGGCTCGGTACGCGATATCGTAGACGGTCGGGTTGGATCTCCCCATGGCGGCTGAACGGATTCCAAGGTTACTCCAATTTCCATGCAAGAGGCACAGGTCGGTTACAATCCGCCCATGCTTCGCCATCGGCTCGCCTTCGCCCACCCCGTGACCACCCGCATCGCCCTCCTGCTGGTACTGGGTTCCGTCGCCTGTAAAGAGAAGAAAAATGAGACCAAGGGCGGCAAGCCAACTGTTGTCGCGATCGATCCCTTTCGCGATCCCAGTCGACCCATCGCGGAACGCGTCGCGGACCTGCTCGGACGCTTGACGATTGAAGAGAAGATTGCCCAGTTGCAGAACGACGCGCCCGCCATCGACCGACTCGGCGTTCCCGCCTACGAGTGGTGGAACGAGGCGCTGCACGGCGTGGCGCGTGCCGGTGAGGCCACCGTGTTTCCGCAGCCGATAGGACTTGGTGCCACGTTTGACGAGGATCTGATGAAGCGGATCGCAACTGCAATTTCGGACGAGGGCCGCGCCAAGTACCATCGTTTTGTCAGCTTGAAGATGCGTGGCCGCTACATGGGGCTGTCGTTTTGGTCGCCCAACATCAACCTGTTTCGTGATCCGCGCTGGGGTCGGGGCATGGAGACCTTTGGTGAGGATCCACTGCTATCCGGCACGCTGGGTGCGGCGTTCGTCAGGGGCATTCAGGGTGACGATCCGAAATATTTGAAGGCGATAGCCACGCCGAAACATTATGCGGTTCACAGCGGACCCGAGCCGCTTCGGCACAAGTTCGATGCGTTGACGAGCGTTCGCGATTTGCGCGACAGCTACTTGCCGCATTTCGAGCAGGCGCTTGTTGGGGCAAAGGCCGCGTCGGTGATGTGTGCCTACAATCGCTATCAGGGCGAGGCCGCCTGCGCGAGCAAGCTTTTGCTCGATGACATATTGCGGGGTGAATGGAAGTGGGATGGGTATGTGGTTTCCGACTGTGACTCCGTCAAGGACATCTTTGCCGACCACAAGCTGGTTGGGACGGAACCCGAAGCCGCTGCGCTCGCGCTCAAGCACGGCATGGATCTGAATTGTGGTACGTTTTATCGAGATCATCTGGGCGCAGCAGTCAAAAAGGGGCTGGCCACCGTGGCAGACGTGGATCGCTCGCTGTCGCGTCTCTTCACGGCCCGCTTTCGTCTTGGGCTGTTCGACCCCGACGTCAATGTTCCGTACAGCACCATTCCATATTCGGTGGTTGCCGGTTCCGCCCATAACCAACTCGCACTCGAGGCGGCTCGCAAATCCATCGTGTTGCTGAAGAACGCCCGCGGAACCCTGCCGCTAAAGCGCTCCATCAAGCGCATTGCGGTTGTGGGTCCGGTCGCAATCGATCCGTATGTTGCGGTCGGAAACTACTTTGGCCGCTCGCCGCGCATGACCCGGGTGCTGGAGGAGATTCGTGCGAAGATTCCGGAAGCACGGGTGGAATATTCGACTGGATCGTCGATAGCCGAGGGATTGCCCGCGATGCGGCCCATTCAGGCACAAAATTTCAGCCACATTGATGATCTCGGCAACCCTGCGAGCGGTTTGCGCGCCGAGTATTACAACACCCTGCGCGTGGACAACCAGCCCGCAAAGAAGCAGATCGATCCCCTCATCGACTTCAATTGGGGCGATCGTGCACCGAACGCGTTTGTTCCAGTCGATGGGTTTGCCGTGCGTTGGACGGGACGCTTGCAGCCCGACGAGACCGGCAAATATTTGATCGGGGTGCGCGCAGATTCGGCATACACGGTGAAGATTGCGGGCAAGATCATCGAGAACAAGAGCAAGGATCCCGACGAGGCCTGGTTGCGTTACATCGAGGTCGATCTGAAGGCGAACAAGCCCGAGGCCATCGAGGTCGTCATGCGCGAGTACGCAGGGGATGCGGGCATAAGCCTTTCCATGGGCAAGTTGGGCGACGACGCGCGCATGTTGCAGAACGCCATCAACACTGCGCGGACGGCGGACGTCATCGTTGCTGTATTGGGCCTGACCCCTTGGCTGGAGGGTGAAGAGATGCCGGTGAAGGTACCCGGCTTTGAGGGCGGCGATCGAAAGACCCTGGATTTGCCGAAGCCGCAGCAGGTATTGCTGGATCGTCTGGTTGCTCTGAACAAGCCGCTCGTGCTGGTTTTGACCGGCGGCAGTGCGCTCTCGATTACGCAGGCAGCGGCGAAGGTGCCTGCCATCCTGGCGACCGGATACCTGGGACAGGCCGGGGGTACGGCGCTGGCCGACGTCTTGTTCGGAGACTATTCGCCGTCGGGTCGATTGCCGATGACGTATTACAAATCGGTCAGCCAGTTGCCGCCCTTTGAATCGTATGACATGAAGGGTCGAACCTATCGTTACCTCACCTCGCCACCGCTTTATCCCTTCGGTCACGGGTTGTCGTATTCCAAATTTCGCTACTCCGAGTTGAAACTTCCCGAAACGGTCGACGCAGGCCAGGGTCTGGTCGTTACGGCCAAGGTAGAGAACGTCGGTCCTATCGACGCGGACGAGGTGGTGCAGTTGTACGTGCGCGATGTCGAGGCGTCGGCACCCGTTCCTGTTCGTGCGCTCAAGGGGTTTGCGCGCATTCGTCTCCGGGCGGGCAACAGTCAGGAAGTGAGCTTCACGTTGAAGCCGGAGGATCTATCCATCATCGACGACGAGAACCGCCGCATGGTCGAACCAGGCGCTTTTGAAATTTCGGTCGGTGGCAAGCAGCCTTCTTTAAAGGGTACTGCGGATGCCGAGACCACGGGGGTCGTCATTGGAACCATCGAGGTCACGGGGTCGCCCAAGATACTGACGACATACAAAGCGCCCTGATCTGGGTCTAGCGTTCCACCGTGCACTTGCGCGCGACCGCCACCCAGGCCGACTGAAATTCCCCGAAGCCGCTTTCGCGACCAAAACGCGGTTGCGCACGCAAGCGTCCGATGACCTCGATTTCACAGTGGGCATCGAATCGGCGCAATTTATCCTTTGGAACATCCTTGGGTGGTTCCTTGGCAAGTCTTGCCGCGATGGCGGGTTCTTCGAATAGGCCCGGCATATAAAGCAGCTGGCCATGCGCGGTCACGTAAGCGACCAGCGTTTTTGCATAGGGGAGTGGCGGTGTGACGGGTTTGCCGGGCTCTTCGTACGCGCACCGAAATTCGCCGATGGCCTTTTTCGCCGCACACCAGATTTCGTAGCGATCGATGGTGATGAGGGAAATGGTAGAGCGCACCTTGGTGCCGATGCGCATGGGCGTTCCACGGGTGAAGAAGAAGATCGGTATTGCCAGGATGATGCTGAGGCCGATCAACGCCCATTCGAGGCGCAGGGACCGGGCAGTTTTTTCGGGCTCGAAAGTTTGAGGATCCACGCGGGGCGGAATTGTCGCATAGAATCGCCGCGCGATGCGTGTCCTTCGTCGAACCCTGATCGAACATGGCCCCCTGCTGGCAGCCTGTTTCGGCCTGATTGCCCTCGGGATTGCCCTGCGAGCCTATGGCCTTGCGCACCCCCCGGAGATGACCTTCGATGAAGATCACTTCGTCAACAACGCCCGCAACTACATCGGCGGCCTGCGAGACAACAACGATCACCCGCCGCTTGGAAAGCTCTTGATGGCGGTTGCAATGAAGGTGATGGGGGACAGCAGCCTCGGTTGGCGAACGGCGCCCTATTTATTTGGCCTGGGCAACATTGGCATCGGGTTTTTGTTGGGCCGAAAATTGTTCGGCACGTTGGTCGCGGGATTGATTGCGGCGACGCTGATAGCGACCGATGGATTTTTCATTTGCTACTCGCGCTGCGCGTTGCTTGACGGCATGTTGGTGTTCTTCATGCTTACCTCGGCACTGTGCTTTGTGCGGGCTGACAAGGTTTGGAAGCTGTCACTAGGGGCCTTTTTGGCGGGTTGCGGGGCCACGGTGAAATTCTCCGGGGTGGTGATGGTGATTCCGCTGCTCGTCACCTGCTGGACGCAGCGCAAACAACTGCCCTGGTGGTCGCTGTTGACAACCGTGACCTTCCCGGCGGCCTATTTGCTGTGCTACGGAATCGGACTTCGAGTCTCGGGGCGCCCTTACGGACCGCGGGGCGTGGTCGAGGCCAGTTTGGAGTTATTGCGTCAGCATGCGGGCGCCAACACGAAGGCGCATCCGGCCTCATCACTCTGGTACACGTGGTTGGTTCCGATGGAGCCGATTACCTTCCGCTACCTCAAAATCACCGACGATCGGATCCGCGGTCTGACGACGCTCGGCAATCCCCTCTTGTGGTGGACGACGCTGTTGTCACTGATTGCGACGGGCGTGGCCGGAGTGCAATGGCTCTGGGCGTGGATTCGCAAGCACCCGATGGATGAGGCGTGCAAGAAACACACGGGGGCCCGTCTGTGGTTGGCCTTGTTGTGGCTGATGCCAATGGTGCCGTGGATGTTCACCAAACGAGATTCGTACATGTACCATTACTTGCCGTGCTACGGATTTGGCCTGGTCCTTCTGGGCAGCACCGTGGCCGATCTTTACCAGCGACGCCGAGCTTGGGTCATCGGCGGTTTAGCGGTGTTGGTGTTGGTGGCGGCGTTCTACGGTCCGGTCGCGGGCCAGCTCGAGGTGACCCACATCGGTTGGCGTCACCGTCTGTTTCTGCCCGTATGGGACTGACTGTTCGGTTTGCGCTTGCTGCCCAACAGACTCTGCGGCAGGGTGCGACTTATGCGCCGACCTTACTTGTTGTTTCCTGTTGCTGTCATAGTTTTCGCCCACGTTCCTGCTGCTGACGCTGACGTGAAGATGCCTGCTATTTTCGGTGATCACATGGTGCTGCAAGAGGGTCGCGACCTGCCTTTTTGGGGCAAGGCTGCGGCGGGCGAAACCGTCACGGTCCGTGCCCATGACAAGGTTGGCAGTGCGGTCGCCGATGCCTCCGGTCGATGGCGGGTCGACTTGCCCCCCATCACCGCGAAGGGACCCTTCGAGGTGGAGATCAAGGGCACGAACCGTATTGCGTTTACCGATGTGGTGATGGGCGAGGTTTGGTTTGCGTCGGGCCAATCGAATATGGAGTTTGGTCTGTCTGAATCGGACGGCGGCAAGGAGGCCATGGCTTCTGCCGCGGATCCGGGATTGCGCCTGTTTCGGGTGAACCGGGCCGATCGTGTGCCTGCCGTCTCCGAGGACGTGGATGGTCGCTGGGTCGTCTCGGCGCCCGAAACGACAGGAAACATCAGCGCGGTTGGATTCCATTTTGCGCGCTTTCTGCGCAAGTCCCTGCAAAAGCCGGTGGGCATTGTGCACACCGCGTGGGGCGGCACACCGGCCGAGGCCTGGACCCGAACCGCCACCTTGCGAGGAACGCCAGAGCTGTCCTCGATGGCGGAATCTGTCGCGACGGATCCGAAGTTGCTCGGGAAAATGCAAGCTCGCTACGAGAAAGCAGCGGAAAAGTGGGAATTGCAGAACCGCCATGCGAATCCACCCAACCGTGGGGAAAAACTGGGCTACGCAAAACCGGCCGCATCGTTGCAGGGTTGGACGCAGGTTACGGTGCCGGGCATCTGGGAGGATCAGGGCCTCGTGATCGATGGTGCCGTATGGTACCGCCGCGAGGTAACGGTCCCCGAAGATTTTGTCGGAAAGGCAATCAACCTCCACCTGGGTGGCGTGAACGATTGTGGTACGATTTATGTCAACGGTGTCCAGGTCGGCGACGGTTGCAAGCGGGTGGAAGGTCGCTTCTGGCAGCGCGAAGTGTACGTGATTGATGCGAAGCTGATGGCATCAACCACGCTGACGATTGCCGTGCGCATCTTTGATGAAAGAGGTAGGGGCGGACTCCGGTCGGCCCCTGGGGTGATGGTCGTCACGCGCTCGGATGCACCGACGGGCGTCCGTGTGCCACTTGCCGGGCCCTGGATGCAGAAGGTTGAAAAGGCCTTGCCGCAGATGGATCCCGATTTTTCGACTCGGCCGGTACCGCCCCCGGGCGTGGCCGATTCACAGGCGCCCGGCGCACTGTTTCACTACATGATCGAACCCATGGTTCCCTTCGCGATGCGCGGGATCATCTGGTATCAGGGAGAATCCAACACGGGACGTGCCCGTCAGTATCGACCGTTGTTTTCAACGATGATTCGCGATTGGCGTGATGCCTGGGGTCAGGGAGATTTTCCGTTCCTCTTTGTGCAGCTTGCGAACTTCGACTCCGGAATGGGCCGCGCCGATCACGACTGGGCCGCGTTGCGCGAGGCGCAGTCGATGGCCCTGTCTCTCCCGAACACGGGGATGGCGGTGACCATAGACATTGGCAATCCCACCGACATTCACCCCACCAACAAATTGGATGTCGGCCGTCGTCTTTCGTTGTGGGCGTTGAATCAGGTTTATGCCAAGGAATCGGGCGAGTACTCAGGACCCCTGTTTGCGGGCTGGTCACGCGAGGGCAAGACGGGGCGTGTTGCGTTTAGCCACGGTGCGGGTTTGCGTCCCGCGTCGGGCAAGACACTTGTCGGCTTTCAGATTGCAGGTTCGGATCGCAAGTTCGTGACCGCGCAGGCCATGGTTGACAGGGGCACGATCGTGCTGTCGGCGCCGGAGGTGTCGACGCCGGTGGCGGTTCGGTATGGATGGTCAGACGCGCCAGTTTGCAACCTGCAAAACGCGGCGGGCTTGCCGGCGTCGCCGTTCCGAAGTGACGACTGGGCCTACGCTCCCTGAAAATAGGATTCCTCTGGCCATGCGCCCGGCAAACTGGTAGTTGCCTGGCATGGTGAACGAAGCCTCTTTGCTTGCCGACGTTGGACTGCAGATCCCGCGCATTCTTTTGCCAGCTCCCGGCGTGGATGCAAGTGCCTGGGCCGTCGTGGCCTGCGATCAATACACCTCGGAACCCGAATACTGGGAAGCAGTCGGAAGAAGGGTCGGGACCCTGCCCTCGACGTTGCGGCTGATTTACCCGGAAGTCTACCTCAACGAGGCGGACGGCCATGACCGCGTAACACGAATCAACGATTCGATGCGACAGTATCTTGAGTCGGGTGTGTTACAAATAAACGAACCCGGCTTTATTCTGGTCGAGCGACACCTGCCGTCGGGCAAAAAGCGCCTGGGACTGATGGTCGCGCTGGATCTCGAACGTTACGATTTCAGCCCGGGCTCAACGTCGCTCGTGCGCGCCACGGAAGGCACGATTCTCGATCGCTTGCCCCCGCGTATTGCAATTCGCAAGAACGCTGCGCTTGAGTTGCCTCACATCATGGTACTTATCGACGATCCGGAACGCACTGTCATCGAACCGTTGCAGCGGGCCGCTCTCGATTCGGCGTACGACGTGGCGCTGATGCAGAATGGGGGACGTTTGACGGGTCGTTTTGTTCGCGCCCCGGCGTTGATGGAAGGCATTGCCAGGGCGCTTGCTCGGCTCGCGCAACCCGAACAGATGACAAAAAAGTACGGATCAGGCGATCGCGGCTCGTTTCTTTATGCCATGGGTGATGGCAACCATTCGCTCGCGACAGCGAAGGCGCTCTGGGAGGAAATGAAGAAATCCGGCACTGTGGATCCGGATCATCCTGCCCGGTTTGCGCTCGTCGAACTCGTCAACCTTCACGACGATTCGCTCGAATTCGAGGCCATTCACCGGGTCCTTTTCCACGTGGAATCGACCAGGTTGTTTTTAGAAATGGAATCCGTGTTGGCGCAAAAGGGCGCAAAAGTTGGCGTGACCCAAGAATCGCAGGACAAACTTCCTGCGTTGCTTGCGCAGAACGATGGGTCCGGGGTTCAGGTCATTCCGTTTGTTTCCCTGCAAGGGTGGGGGGCATTGCGGATTACCCATTCGCCGCACACGCTTGCTGTCGGTGCGTTGCAGAACTTTCTTGACGGATACCTGAAGACGCACGGGGGTGACATCGACTACGTACACGGCGATGAAACCGTGGTGCGGCTTTCCGCGTCGCCGGATCGGTTGGGGCTGTTCTTGCCAAGCATTGCAAAACACGATCTTTTCCGAACCGTGTTACGCGATGGTCCCTTGCCCCGCAAGGCGTTCTCCATGGGCGAGGCCCACGAAAAGCGCTTTTACATGGAAGCGCGGCGAATTGCGCCCTAGTAAGATGCCTAGCGGGTTCGGATGTTTACGGTGATAGGCCTGTCCGGTGCGACGCTTACCCAGATGGGATTGTGACTACCGGGCGAGGCGGACCGGAATGCCACGGGATCCAGCAGAGACGGTTCGCCGGTTTTAAGGTTGGCCTTTGGGGTGCCGAGGAGGTGAGCCTCCAGCCGGTATCGGCCCGGGCACGGACCGGTCGCAAGGGAAAAGGCAACACGACCCTTGGCGCCGGCGTCGATCATTTGCGCAGCGATGGGTAGATTCGGGTCTTCGGGAATCAAGGTAATCCAGCCCCAGTGCAACGGTTTGTCATCGATTTGTACCGTCACCTCGACGGGAACGCGTTCCGCGTCGGTCAGAAATCGCTGCCGCCCTAGCCAGTCAAGAAGAAGATCGGGCCAGCGTGCGAGATCCGGATCGCCTGTGCCCATGCCCATGCCATGGGCGCCGTGTCCAAACACATGCAGCGCGGCCGGAATGCCATGTTTGTGTAACGCTTCGTAGTACCGAAGGCTGTGCAACGAAAGAAGGCGATCGGGATGGGTGTGAACCAGGAAAGCTGGTGGGGTTTCGTCGGTCACACGTTCGTCCGTTGAGATGAACGCGCCTTTTTTGAGGAACTCCCGCGAAATGGCAGGGTAGACGGGAACAACGAAATCCGGTCGTGACGAAACGCGGTCGATGGGATCAACGGCATCGGGCGTTTCGAGCCCCGTGTGTGTGGCGGCAGCAGTCGCAAGATTCGCACCCGCCGAAAAGCCGGCCATCCCAATCCGTCGTGGTGAAACCTCGTACTGCTTTGCATTGTACCGTACCCAGCGAATCGCGCGCTGAGCGTCGACGAGGGCGAGCTCCGGTGGGTACGTCTCAAGCAATCGGTATCGCAACACGAATGCTGTGATGCCACGGTGGGCGAACCAGCGCGCGGACTGTGCACCCTCATGATCGCCCACGAGCACGTGAAAACCACCACCGGGATTCACGATGATTGCCGTGCCGTTGCCGGTCCCGGGTGCAGGTCTGTAGGCCGTGATGGCGGGTTGATCCGTCGGGGCCTCGCCCCTCGCATCGGGCGCGCCTTGCGGCCACAGGTTCACTTGCTGTGGTGCAGGGAGCCGCGTTTCGAGTGAAGCCGGGGTCGGCGGTGTCTCTGGGATACGCACGGGCGCCTCGGCGCAGGCAAGCGCGATGAGGGGGAAAAGCGGGGCAATGGACCGGTTCATGGCTGCGGGACTCTATGCCGGAAAGCAACATCCGATGCCGAGGACATTTCTGATTCTATATTGATATTGCATAGCAATCCGTGGCGCTCTGTTGAGTAAATACCTGATATCATTAAAAAAAACGCTGGCACGCTGGATGCAATGTTTCCGGAACACACCCCGAAAGGAATGGTTCCATGACTGTCATTAAAACCGTACTCGCGTCCCTTTGTCTCTATGTTGCCGTGCCCCGTGTTGTCGTTTTCGCGGCGGAGGGTCCGAATGATCCTGTCGTGCTGCTCAAGCTTGGAACGGCGATCGACGATCGCAATGTCGTCGAAACCACTTCGTTCGTAGCGGGCGAGACATTGTTTGCCTGGACCCAGGTGCAAGGCGTCACAGACGGCGTCGTCGTCCATGTTTGGTACCGGGATGGGGTGGAGATCGCTCGACACACCCTGAGCGTGAAAAGTGCCAAGCGATGGCGCACCTGGTCTCGTACGAAGCTTCTTCAGGGTGCCTACAAGGTCCAAATCGAGACCGCAGATGGAACCAGGCTTGGCGAAACGGCGTTCGAGGTGCTCGAAGATCTCGCCGAGGAAGAAGGCTGCTGATCGATCGTAACGACAGACTCGGCTCGGGGACTAAACTCGGGTAGAACCCCACCCCCGTGCCGACCTGCAAGGAAATATCAGGCCTCGCGACCGCAATGGCGGACGGCACGCTTCCATCCGAGACGGATCGGGTGGCGCGTGCTCACCTGGGGGGATGCGTGCCTTGCCAAAATTTTTTCGCGGGGATGAATGGGGTGGGCGCGGCAGTAAAGACCGTGGTGCGACGAGAACCCTCAACCGTATCACCCGCATTGCTTTCCGCTTTCGAAGGCTGGGTTTCTTTGCCGGAACGCCGTGCAACGAGCATTCCGGGTCGAGTTGCCGGTTACGGCGTGGCCGCGGCGGCTTTTGTGCTTTCACTTGTGCTTGCGTTCGCGCCGTCGCCGAATTCGGGCACGGGGGCCATGTCCTTCGGTCGCTCGCTCTTGTGTTCGGGCGTACACCTCGCGGGCGCGCTACTGCCAGCCGCTCTCGTTTTTGCACTCGGTGCCACACGTTTCGTTGGGCGTGCACCGGGTCTGGTAGGTAGTGCGGCCGCCGCCGGGGCGATTTTCGTGCAGATCATCGATCAATGCCCGGCAAGCACGAGCCTCCAGCATGAGCTCGTCTTTCATACGGGCGCCGTATTCCTTGCCGTCGCGTCTGCCGTGTCCGTGACACGACTGTGGGCAGCAGCCCGCGTCCGCAATGGTTAAGGCGTGCGATGGCTCACGCCGCGCTGCTGCGTGGTCGGCCGGTGTCGACGACGGCGTTTCGTCGCAAACGTAACCACGGTATAAATCGCGACGATGGTGCCCGGAAAAAGACGCTTCTCCAAGTTTGATTGGTTTCTGTTCGCGGGCCTTGCCTGCTTTTCAAGTGGCGGCGTTGCGGCCGCGGCCGACAAGGTGGAATACAACCGCGATGTAAAGCCCATCCTTTCGGAGAATTGTTTTTACTGCCATGGACCCGACAAGGCTCATCGCAAGTCCGGTTTGCGGCTTGATGTGCGCGACGCTGCGCTTGAAGATGCGGCCTTCGTGCCGGGCGATCCGGACAAGAGCGAAATCGTAATACGTATCACCACCAAGGATGCAGACGATTTGATGCCGCCCCCATCAACCCACAAGACGCTGACGGCCAACCAGATTGACGTCTTGCGCCGCTGGATAGCCGAGGGTGCCGAGTATCAACCCCACTGGTCCTACGTAAGGGTCACGCGGCCCACTCTGCCCCCTGTCAGTGCTTTTACCAGGGGCACCGACAATGCCATCGATCGCTTCGTGGATGCGACCCTCGTGGCCCGAGATCTTGCGCCCTCCACGCAAGCCACGTCGACCGTGTTGCTGCGACGGCTTGCTCTCGATCTTGTGGGTTTGCCACCTTCGTCGAAGGAGATCGCCAGCTTCTCAAAACGCGCGGCGGTCGACTTTCAAAAAGCCTACCGCGAAGAAGTGAAACGTTTGCTTGCGTCGCCACACTACGGTGAACGCATGGCGGTTCCCTGGCTGGATGTCGTACGGTATGCCGATACCGTTGGTTACCACGGCGATCAAAATCAGAATGTGTTTCCCTATCGGGATTATGTGATTTCAGCTTTCAATCAGAACAAGCGCTTTGACGCATTCACGACCGAGCAAATCGCCGGTGACTTGCTTCCCGCTGCAACTGTCGAGCAGAAAACAGCGACGGGATTCAATCGACTCAACATGGTGACGCGTGAAGGCGGTGCTCAGGCCAAGGAATACCTCGCCAAGTACATGGGTGATCGCGTGCGTGCCATTGGGACCGCTTTTCTTGGCTCGACGCTCGGTTGTGCCGAGTGCCACGACCACAAATACGATCCGATTCTCGCGCGGGATTTTTATTCGATGGGTGCGTTCTTCGCCGACATTCGTGAGTGGGGCGTTTACGCAGACTATGAGTACACGCCGGTTCCCGAGCTCGCGGGTGTTGGCAACGATGATCCCTTCCCGCCGGAGCTGGAGGTGGATAGCCCGGCAGAGAAAGCACGCGCTGCAGCACTTCGCGCAGAAATCACCGCGGTAAGCCAGCAAACCCTGAAATCCGCATTGCAAAATTCAGGCGCGCGCGCGGCGTTCGCGACCTGGAGTCGTGAATCCAAACAATTTTTGAAGGTTAACCCGACGGGAGCCTGGACGCTTTCACCGAAGCCAGGGCAAATCACAAGCAGCGTCGACGAGGTCAAGGTGTCGGTGCAGGGCGATGCCGTTGTGTTGCAAGGGAAGTCTGTCGCATCAAGTACCACCGTCGCCATCCATGGCGAGTCTCTCGGTAAGGGCCTTTCAAGCATTGCCTCGGCGCGCATTGAACTGGTACCCACCGACACCCACAAAAGATCGATCCTGCGAGAAGGCTCGACGAGCGATTCGATTTACATCAGTTTCAAGGTGATTCGAGCTGAATTCGAAGACGGAAGTCGCAACGAATCAAAGCTCGGTGTTCGCGTGAGCAACGCCTCGGATCGGGTGGCGTCCTATCGCAACGGTTTCCCTCGTTTTGATTTGAAAGACGGATGGCGGGTGGTCGGAAAGCATTTGTTGACGAGACAAGTTTCTGAATTCGAGTTTTCGCAGGCTCTGACGCTTGCCACGGGTGATGTCCTGATGGTCGTTGTTCACGCCGAAGAACTGGGCGCGTTTCGGGTGAGTCTGTCGCCGTTTGCATCGCAGACCAGCCTTGAGGTTCCTTCGATTGCAACCGCCCCGGTCGATTCTACCGACGGATGGCCAAGGTTTCTACGCAAGGCCCTTCGACGCGCGTCCGGAACGTCGTTGCGTGGACTGCAAGAGATCTACATTCGCAGCACGAATATCGATCCGAAAGGGCTTTCCCATATCGATCGCCTCGCCCGCGAACTGTCGCTATCTCGCGATGGCCGCGTTCCAACCCTCGTGACGGTATCGCAACCGCCCCGGCAGATCCGTGTTTTGCCGCGCGGGAACTGGCAGGACGAGACCGGTCCGGTTGTTGAGCCCGCTCCACCCTCATTTTTGCCAGGCTGGGAAACCATTCGTCCGACAGGTCGGGCGACGCGTCTCGATCTCGCCCGCTGGCTAACGTCGCGAGACAACCCATTGACGGCAAGAACGTTCATGAACCGGCTCTGGCGTCAGTTCTTCGGCATCGGACTGTCCTCGGTGCTCGACGATCTGGGCGCGCAGGGCGAGAATCCTTCGCACCCCGCGTTGCTCGACTGGCTGGCTGCCGAGTTCATGGAATCCGGCTGGGATGTGAAACACATGGTCGAGCTCATGGTGACATCGCGGGTTTACCAGCAATCGTCACACGTTCCTCCGTCGTTGCTCTCGACCGATCCCGATAATCGTCTGCTCGCACGTCAATCGCAGCGACGTCTCGACGCCGAGTTCGTTCGCGACAATGCTTTATCCATCGCGGGGATCATCAACCTTTCGATGGGCGGTGCCGCTATCAAGCCATATCAACCCGAAGGCTATTACGACAATCTCGAATTCCCTCAGCGTCAATATGACGCCAATACCGATGCGCGGCAGTTCCGGCGGGGTATCTACACGCACTGGCAGCGCACCTTCGTCCACCCGGCGATGGCAAACTTTGATGCGCCTTCGCGAGAGGAATGTACGGCCAACCGCCCGGCCTCGAATACGCCACAACAGGCGTTGACCTTGCTCAACGATCCCACCTTTGTGGAATCGGCGCGGGTTTTTGCAGGACGAATCCTGCTCGAGAATCCCGGGGCGTCCGATGCAAATCGCATTGCGTTTGCCTTTGAACGGGCGATCGGTCGCGCCCCTGCTGTTGCCGAGACCGCCTCGTTGCAAACCTTGCTTGCAGAGCAACGGCAATATTTTGCGGGTCACGTTGAGGCGGCAAAAGCCCTGACCAGCGTCGGCATTAGTCCGCCCGTGGCACTTCCTCCGATTGAACATGCCGCGTGGACCTCGATTGGTCGCGTGATCTTGAACCTCTACGAAACGGTGACCCGGCTATGAAAAATGGCATTCGCATCATGAATCCCGAGGAAGCCCTGGGATCTGCCGAAGGCCGATCTCGTCTGGCCAAAACCATCGAGCAACAACAGCGTCGAACCTTTCTGCGGGGGGCAGGCTACGGTCTTGGTGCGCTGGCGTTTGGAAGTTTGGCTGGACGTGATACGGTAGCGCAGGCAGCGACGGGGAAGTCCGCCTGGCAGGGGGTGATCACAAAGCCCCACTTTCCAGTGAAGGCCAAGCGCATCATCCATCTGTGTATGGCCGGAGGTCCCTCGCAATTTGAAAGTTTCGACTGGAAGCCGTTGCTGAGAGATCTGGATGGAAAACCCTTCCCGGAATCGCTCACGAAGGGGCAGCAACTGGCGCAGCTGCAAGGCCGCGTTTTGACAGCCTTCGGACCCCGCTTTGCCTTCAAACGCCACGGTAAATCGGGGCAACTGATAAGCGAGCAGTTTCCGCAGCTGGGAACAATTGCCGATGACATGTGCATCATCCGTTCGATGCACACCGAACAGATCAACCACGATCCGGCCCACGCCTTCATGAATGCGGGCTCGATTTTGAAGGGGCGGCCTTCGATGGGCTCGTGGATGATGTACGGGCTTGGATCGGAAACGCAGGATCTGCCCGGGTTCGTCGTGATGGTGTCGATCGGCCGCAACGGCGATCAACCAATTTCATCGCGGCAGTGGTCTGCCGGATTTCTTCCGAGTCGATTCCAGGGGATTCAGTTTCAATCGCGCGGTGATGCGGTTCACTTCGTGCGCAGTCCACCCGGCGTTGACGCCGCCAATCAGCTTCGCCTCGTCAACGAAATCCGACAGCTCGACGGTATGTCGGGGCAATTGCTCGGCGACCCCGAAATCGACACACGAATCAGTCAGTACGAGATGGCCTTTCGCATGCAGGCCTCGGTGCCCGAATTGACCGATTTCTCGAAGGAGCCCGCGTCCGTCCTGCAAGCCTATGGTGTCGAAAAACCGGGCGACGGGAGCTTCGCATCTAACTGTCTGTTGGCACGACGGCTGGCGGAAAAAGGCGTTCGTTTTATTCAATTGTACCACCGTGCCTGGGATCACCACGGGTCACTGAAAAAGGACTTCATCAAGGCGTCCGGTCAGGTGGATCGCGCCAGCGCCGCGCTGGTGGCCGATCTGAAACAGCGTGGCCTGCTTGACGATACTTTGGTGCTCTGGGGGGGCGAGTTCGGCCGCACGCCGATGGGTCAAGGTTCCGGCCGCGATCATCACATCAAGGCGTTCTCGTTGTGGATGGCGGGTGGCGGCATCAAGGGCGGTATGACGTTTGGCAACACCGACGAACTGGGTTACGCGTTTCTGCCCGATGGCCAAGAAGTGAGCGTCCACGATCTACACGCGACAATGTTGCATCAGTGCGGCATCGATCACGAGCGCATGTCCTACAAATACCAGGGACTGGATATGCGCCTTACGGGTGTTGAACCGGCGCGGGTGGTGAAGGGGATTTTGGCGTAATCGAGCTCGCCATCCACCCGTGGCGGTCAAATCTTTGTGGAGCTGAGCGGGATCGAACCGCTGGCCTCCGGAGTGCGATTTCTGGGAGGGCTGTTGTATTCCGTGTACCCCGCGTATACCGCGTATCGGTTCGCGGTTCGAAGGGCATGGTGCGTAGGAATCGCACCCAGTTGATGCCGTTAGGGCCCAGAAGAGGCCCGGGACCGTCGTGGTTCTGTTGCGTAGCACTGGAGCTTCAGACGGGTCTGCCAGAATGACGAACCGCCGATTCAGCCCGCAGTGGCCAGAGCCGAAGTTCCCGAAGGGCGGAATCGACACGCTCGTCCTGTTCACGCGAACGCGTTTAACTGCGTGGGGGGTCTCGGCGATGGGGTTGTTGCGGAGCGCCCGTCCTGCCGGTCACGACCCCGACGATCCAGAGGACTCGATCCTTCCTCCGTTCTGGGACCAATCGGACGCGGCCAGAAACGGGAAACCAGCTGAATGGTGTGGGTACCCGGTCCGATTGGTGCGATTCAGAACCAAACGCTACCAACATTGCTTCGGCATTTACGACGTTGATTCACAACGGGGGCCGCGCTTGCTCTTTACCGTGCGGCTCAACAGCATGTACGACCCTGGTCGGAGCAGCATCACGGTCCACCGCGTGGCTTGGAGATTCGGCGACTTGTCCGATGTTTGGAGCGCAGTTCGCACGATCTTCACGACGGAACCCTCCGAGGCGGAGGTGTACCAAGTCGACATTTTCGCCATTGTCCCGCGTGCGTTCAAGGAACTCAATGCGACCTTAGTGGGCAACGGCAACGCATCGTTCGAACAATACTCGCGCAAACGTGACGTTCTATGGCACACACACCCTATCCCCGTTGACCGGCGAAGGCGTCCCGAATATGCGAACGAAGCGAGTTTGGTCGATTACTACAATGAGGCGACGGGCGCTACGATTGGGCGGCGGAGTGGTGAGAGGTTTTTACGTATCTACGATCCGGCGACACCCTCTCTGCCAACGTGAATGAGACAGCGTCCCCCCTCGGATTTAAAGAGCAGGGCGAGAACAGACGGTTCAATCATGAAAGCAATGGATGTACGCTT
>JAYUPZ010000655.1:0-2592 GCA_043759805.1 Myxococcales bacterium
GCCATAGCCATCGACCACGTACACGTCGCCGTTTGGTGCCACGTCAACGGCGGTAGGTACAAATTCCTTGGCTTCCTTGTACATCTTGTTCTTGTCGGGGAAGGGAATGGTCATCAGGACTTCCCCCTCCAATGAAATCTTGATGACCTCGTGGCGGGCGGTGTGGGTGATCCAAATGACTTCGCGATCCCCGTCCTTGACCAAGCGAAGACCGTGCGACCCCGCCTCGAAAGCGTAACCAAACACCTTCTGGACGCGGCCTTCGGTATCGACCTGGTACAGGGTGTTGGTTGAATCTGTGCTGAAGAAGATTCGATCTTTGGCGTCAATGACGACGTCGCCGTGGGTCTTGCCCACATTCATGCCCGCTGGCAGTTTGATCCAGCTCTTCACCCATTCGTAGGTGTGGCTGCCGGCTCCCATGATGATGGGGGCGTCCTTGGCTTGGGCGGAGGTGGCCCCCAGCAGCAGCCCCATCCCCAATACCGCGGTCATAATGTTTCGTGTGTTCAGCATGTGACGGGTTTTCTCCCGTCCCCTGTCTTATGTCAATGCGTCTCGCGGTAGTGCCGTCTCGTCTCAAAAAAACAACCCCGGGGCCGTCTCGAAGAGTCAACCCAGATCGTCGATTCGTCCACCCTCGGGTACGGGCCATCACCCACGCGCCCTTGCGGACAGTATCGGACTTGTCGAAATGATGCGACCGCTGGCGGCTGTGTAAATCACTCGCGCAAGGCGTGGCCGTACAACCCATGCACCGTACGTTCATCGACGATCCCCAGTTTTTCCCAAACGAAACGTTTTTTGAGTGCCGCAGGTGGACTTTCGCTGGGTCCCCAGCCGGTGACCAGACCCTCGGGGGCGCTCGGGACGCTTGATGTCGCCAGCAGGACCAGTCCCGGGTCGTCTCTTCGAACATTGTGGGTGGTGCAGCTGCGAAGGGCAGTTACCAGTTCCCGGGTTGTTGTTGTGGCGTCGTCTGTTCCCAGTGGACCGAACGCGAAACGAATTCGCCAGGCCGCCAGGACGACCCCCGTTGTGGGCGAGTGCCAGATTGAAAAACTGTCGGCGGCGACTTCCGGAAGTTGAGAAACCGTAACACAGTTGCGCAGCGCCTTGGATAGTGCCGCCTGCGTCAGCCATTGGCCGAGGCTGGTCGAATCAACCAGTCGAAAATCGCCGGATACCTTCGGTTCGGCAACGGCTGAAATGTCTTGGGACCATCCCGTGTGAGGGACGGGCGCCATCGGACCCGCCACGTACGGTCTGGTCGTGACCAACGGGTTCATCCACGCGGACTTCACCCCCTGCGCTCCACCTCTGCGCCAAGTGGAAAGGACCTGCCGAAAACCGTACGAGTAAGTAAATATCCGATACGCATTCGTGAGAAGGTCCGCATCCCTGAGAGCGCGCCCGTCGGAATTGAGGACGCTTGACTCAGCGATTTTCTCGAAATCGACTGACTCTGGTGAAAAGCCGTGCCCCGTCGCAAGGGCCAGCCTTTGGATGAGTCTAGCTTCGCCTTCGATCATGGCCCGGCTCGCCAGGAACTCATCAAACGAATTGCTGGGTCTTCGACCGAGATCGCCCGATGCATCTTGCAAGGCGTGAACATATTCGTGTACCAGGATTTCCACGTCGGTCGGATCCGGCTGGCGCTCCGAGATGATGACAATCTTCTTGTTGGCGGCGCTGTAATACGCTGCCGCCCATGCGCTTCGCGCGTCCGCTGCCTGGCGTTCGACGAAGTGCCACGGAGAAAGATCATAGAGCGCATACCCGCGCCGTATCACGGCAGCCTCGGGATCGAGCTGAGCCTTGGCCGCATCCTCCGCGTTGATACGAGAGAATTCTGACCTGCTTTGCAGCACCACTGACACAGCGACGGGGCCGGATTCGCCGCGCCAGCATTGCGCAACAGTGAGCGCGTGGGCTTGACACGATAGTTGTGTCACGTCACATGGTTTGAGCTGTGGGCACGGCGATTCGGGATCGCTGCCGCATCCCAAGAAAGAAATAAAAACCAGCATCCAACAGCGAGAACGCATCAGAATTTGGTTCCTAGGTGCAGCAGAGTGATTGGATTCCAGGTTTGTTTGTCAACGGCAAATGGAGGCAAGTTCACAAAGTAGGAGACGCCGAACGACATCCGAAACATGAAGCCCGAGCGCGCCATGAATTCGCCCCCTACGGCCGCTGTCACATCCGTGCCCCAGTGAGTGGCACCATCGACGCCTTCAATGGAAAGATGATCGCGAGGTCCCGTTGCAAGATAACCATCTGCTGTGGCACGGTATCGAATTCCATACGCAATACCACAGCCGACGAGCAACGTTGGGTCGCCACGTCCTTCCGCGGCATACCGAACCCCGAACCCAAGATGAGGACGTAGCCAGAACGGTTTGGCACCGATTCGTCGATCGTAGGATAGAGAGCCTCCGAGAAGACCTGCGTCATCGACACGGGATACAAACTGAACCACAAGTCCGTCCTGATCGCGGACGGCCGGGGGCTCCGCGATGTTTTGGGTCGGCAATGGGGCCGCGTTCACCAGTAGCCAAGGTAGTGTGAATAGTGTGGCATTCATCGCGA
>JAYUPZ010000656.1:0-5511 GCA_043759805.1 Myxococcales bacterium
GCTCAAACGGAGAATCCGATGCACAGACCAACATCAATCCCGGGTTTGCCTCGGCATTCATCGGTCCGCTTGTTCGGGCGGTAGCAATTGCCATCTTGAAGAATTCATCGGCACACTGGCCCAACGCTTGAGCCAAAACCCTGACGCGAAAGACCATGCGTCAGGACCCTGACGCCCATTCGCCGTCGAAAACGTGCCGCGGAGCACCATGCAATGGTACGTTGTGGGGCGTGAAAAAACCCAATCGCATTGCGTCACCTGAAAACCTTGTCTGGATCGATCTTGAGATGACGGGCCTCGACGTCAACACCGAGGTGATCCTGCAAGCCGCCGTGATCATCACCGACAATCAGCTTGCTCCCCTCGAGGAATTTGTCTGTGACATCTGGCAGCCGGAGTCTCGCCTGCAGAACATGTCCCCGTTCGTCCGAGACATGCACACAAAAACGGGTTTGCTTGAGCGTTCGCGGGCATCCCGAATCGACACGGGCGATGCGGAGAAGCGATTGATCGAGCGCGTCGCTGGGTGGTGCACCTATCCAGCCACGGTCTGCGGTAATACGATTTGGCAAGATAGACGCTTCATCGAAAAACACATGCCAGGACTGGATCGCATCCTGCATTACCGCATGGTGGATGTATCGGCTTTCAAAATTTTGGCGTCGCGGTGGTACGCTGACCGACCGGCCTTTGCAAAGTCGAAAGACGGCGAACACGACGCGCTGGTGGATATTCGCAATTCCATTGGCGAACTGGCCCATTATCGTAAAACGATCTTGCAATGATTCGCGCCGCTTTCCTACGGCACTCAATCTGCGCAACGGTGGCGATTGCCACGGTCGCTTGCGATGACAGCGACAACAGTCCAATCGACGCCGCGATCGATGGCAGCATGGAAGAGGTTGGATCCAGCATCGATGTGCTGCTTTCCCCGCGTTCAATCGATTTCTCGGCATCGGGGTGCGTCCCAGGAATGGAGCCCGGATTTGAATCGTCGTGTTCCGGACCTGCGCCACTCAAGATCACCTTCTTGCCAACAGCGTCCGGTTCAATCGACTCGTTTCTCTGGTTATTTGGCGACAACACGCAGTCGAGTGACACGATTGCATCTCACACCTTTTCTTTGCCAGGACGATACGATGTGGTCCTGGTCGCGGGAGACAAAGTCGGATCGGTTTTCCGTGCCCGGCCGGGCTATATCAACGTCCTGCCGAATCCACTGGGCGGCCCGTGCGCCGTAAGCGCACAGTGCGCCCCCGATTTGCAGTGTTATTGCGGATCCGCCAACACGTGTTCGGCAGAATTCACGCTTGGATTTTGTAGCAAGTCTTGCGCTTCCGGTTGCGGACAGGGCGCCTGTGCCGATCTGTCGTTGTCTGGACAGGCCGACGAAACATCGCCTTGGCGAAACCCGCTTTGTCTCTCAACCTGCACCGACAGCAAAGATTGCATAGGGAATCTGCGATGCCGCGAATTGCCAGGTCGTGGTGTCCCGACAACCTGGATCAATGCCTGCTTCGCGGAGACTCCGGCAGGCGCCGGTTCACGATGCCGCGGCTCGAACGGGTTGCTGCAACAAAACGCGTGCCTCACCGGTCTTTGCGAAGATCTCGGTGCTTACGGATTGTGCACGCCGTCGTGTACCGACAGCGCCTGTCCAGCGAACACTGCTTGCGCTGCGCTTTCAGGAGGCAGTCGACGGTGCATCCCTCGCTGCGGAATGGCGTTCGCGTGCAACCAGGATCCGTTGCTGGCGTGCGTCTCGCAAGGGGCGGCTGGGCCACGAGGATTCTCGGTCGCGGGCGCCCCAATGGACGAACTTTTTTGTATGCCGAAAAATTGCACCGAGGATGCATCGTGCGCCCCCTCGGGCCGATGTGAACGCGTCAACAACGGCCCAGGGAACTGCGTGTTGCGGTAGCGAACCGCCTACTCGAGATCTTCGTGCTTGACGACGATGTGCTCGCTCGGCTCGGTAACTGAAGCAGATTCCTCGGCAGTCACGGTCAGTGAAAACGATTCAAGTGGCGTTCTTCCAACAAACTCGCCTTTCCGCTCGTCATCGTCGTACATCAACGTGCCAAGGAGTTGGGGCGAGCCGTCGTCCGATGTCGCCCAAACCGCAAATACCGAGGCGCCCTCGGCGACGCGATCGGGCGGCGGAAGGTGGGTAATCTCGATCTTCACCTCCTTGTTGCCCATGTCCGTTTCTTCTACGTCGATGTTCACATCCGAGCCGGCGGCTGGACCCACACCGGGCGCCGTATATGAATTCGCGCCACCACAGCCACCGAGGAAGGCGGGGACCACGGCGAGCGTGAAGGCTAGAGCACTAGACTGAACAAGAGAGCGAATGCGGTTCATGGAGTTTCCTTTGCGAAGGGAGGCGAAAACATTACCAGCATTGTAGGCCGGAAGGGCGATGATGCGACGGGTTATCGAATAATCGACGTTCTCTAAATCATTTGACCTCCGGCCGATCAACGCCGCGTCCGTAAAGGTGATGGTCACCAAACCTTTGAATCGTCGTGCGGTGCTCCGAGGGGTTGCGAAGCAAGGGATGACCGTCGCGCTGGGCCTCCCCATGCTCGAATCCATGCTCACCAGCCACGGAACGGCTTATGCCGCTCTTGAACCGTTGCCAACCCGATACGGGGTTTGGTTTGTCGCGGGTGGGTTTAACCAGGGCTGGAATCCGTCCGGGACCGGTTCGCTGTCCCTGCCTGGGCCTCTGGCACCACTTGAACCCTTCAAAAGCCACCTGACGATGATCTCGGGTCTCTACGGCCCAAGTTTTGGAGACTACGCCACGAATCGGCATTTGATGGGAACCGCCGGTGGCCTCTCGGGGTACGCACCCAACGGCGGTGCCTTCGGTGGCCCTTCTATTGATCATGTGGTTTCGCAACAGCTCACCGGCGGCGCGCTTCCGTCCTTGCAGATAGGTGTTTCGTCGGCACTCACCGCGGAAAAGGGAACCGCCTGGGAGAATATTTCGCACCGCGGAACCAACCAGCCCAACCCGGCTGAGTTTGCGCCCGCCAAGGTACTGTCTCGCCTCTTCACCGACACCGGGTCGACGCCGACACCGACCGACATCGACGAGGGTCCACTGCATCAATCGTATTTGTCCGCCGTGCGCGAAGACGCTGCGGACCTGAGCAAGAAGCTTGGCCAACGCGACAAGTTGTTGCTGGACTCGTATCTATCTGGCATCGCGGATCTCGAAAAGGCGATCAGCACCAAGCCCGTTGGCGGCACCCCACCGGCATCCATGTGCTCAACCAACGTCCCGCTGGGCGGAACCGGTCTTGCAGGCGGAACGATAAATATGTCGAAGGTTCTGGCGCTGGCCCTCGCCTGCGGAAAAACCCGCGTATTCGCCTTCGAGTTTACGAAGCCCAATGCCTTCCTGCAGTACCCGGGCCTGCCCGATTCGCATCACAATCTTGGACACTCGCCGCAGAATGCCCGCATCGGAGAATCAACCGCATATGCCATGGCGCGATTCGCCGATCTGCTCGCTGCGATGAAGGACATCCCCGAAGGCGCAGGAACGATGCTCGACAACGTGGCCGTCCTCGTTCAGTCCGACACTTCCTGGGACCACAGCCTCGACAACATGGTGGCGATCATCGGCGGACGCGCCGGCGGAAAACTCAAGGGCAACGTTCACGTTCGCAGCAATGGTCCCATCACCCGCGCGGGTTTGACCGCAGCAAGGGCTTGCGGTGCCAATCTCACGAGCGTGGGTTCAGGCGATGGGATGGCCAAGGATTCGATCGCGGAGGTTCTGGTATGAACACCAGCAATCGTATGACAATATCCACACGCGCACTGCTGCTTCTCGTCGCGCCGACCATTGCCTGCACCGGCGGTATCTCGGGCAACAATGAAGACAGGGGCGCCGGAGCCAACGATGGGAACGGCGGTTTGGGCGGCGACAACAATATCGACTCCGGTGGACTCGAACCCGATCCCGAGTTCGTACCGCCACCCGAAGCCATCAAGACGCCTTTTGTCATCAAGGGCGGATTGCAGCGACTCAGCAGTCGGCAATTCCAAAACACGATAACCGATCTATTTGGTGCCAAGTTTGCAACCAACACGAGCATCGAACTCGACTTCCGCGGTGAGGGATTCGCAGACTTCTCGTCGGTGGGCGGACGCGAGGTCGCCGTCTCACCGAATGGTGTGCGCAAGTACGACGACTCGGCGAGAAAGATTGCAACTGCAATCCTGGCCGACGCTGCCCAGCGAGCGGCGTGGATCCCGTGCAAACCCGGTGGAAGCGCCGATGTGGCGTGCATGGGCCAGTTTGTCGCCAAGGTGGGGCGTCGCCTCTTTCGTCGGCCACTGACGGACACCGAAAAGACCCGCTACACCAGCGTCGGAACGAAGGCCGGTCAAACGCTTTTTGACTTCAACGCAGGCGCCCGCTACGCATTGACCGGTCTGCTGTTGTCACCCAAGACGACGTATCACGCAGAGCTTGGCGAAGACGCGCGCGATGGCCGTCATTTGACGGCATTCGAGAAGGGCTCTCGGCTTGCCTATCTGGTTTGGGGAACCACACCGGATGAAGAGCTATTGAACGATGCGGAAGGCGGAAGATTGAATGACGCATCCGGGTTAAGTGCTGCGACCGATCGCCTCCTTGCCAACAAGACTCGCACCGCCGAGGGACTTCGTGGATTCGTAGAAGGGTACGCGGCGCTGTATCTCTTGCCCGATGCGCCCAAGGACACCTTGAAGTACCCGGCTGCCGGGCCGGATGGCAAGGCCGCCATGGCGGAGGCCATGCATCGCATGATCGCCGAAATCGTGGTGCAAGAGAATCGTCCCTTCGCCGACGTGTTTGATTCGGGTTACGTTTTCGCCAACAACAAGAACGCCAGCATTCTGGGCGTGCAGGCACCCGGCGTTGACTTCGTGAAATCGACGTTGCCACAAAGTGGGTTGCGAATCGGATTCTTGACCGAGCCTGCGATTCTTGCCACGACGGCTCGTCAGGCAGAAACCTCACCTACCCTTCGCGGCAAATTCGTCAACGATTTGCTTTGCATCGAAACCCCTGCACCGCCCGTTGGCGTGGAAACCAAACTTGAGCCGGGCAAGACCGGGACCACAAAGCGCCAACAAATCGAAGGCCACATGGCCAATCCCACCTGCGCCGGATGTCACAGTGCCATGGATCCGATCGGCTTTGGCCTGGAGAACTTCGACGCCGTTGGAGCGATTCAATTGAAGGACAACGGTGTCACGGTGGATGCGACGGGTTCATTGACCGACGTGGTTTTCGATGGCCCACGCGAACTTTCAGCGCTGGTGGCCTCTCACGAGGCGCTTGCTCCCTGTCTCGTGCAACGTGCGTATGGGTACGCCCTTGGTCACGCGCCCTCCGACGAAGAAGGTTGGGTGTTGTCCGCACTCAAGACACGTTTCGAGAAGGTTGGCGGTCGTCGATTGACCACCTTGATGCGCGACATCGTGTTGTCACCCGGTTTCAGC
>JAYUPZ010000657.1:0-2592 GCA_043759805.1 Myxococcales bacterium
CGGGCATCGTCGGTTTGCCCGGACCGTAGGAGCGCCGAGAGCATCGTGTGTTCGATGACATCCCGTTGCGCGACGCTGCCTCCGAGTCGCACCAGTTCGTCAGAACGCGCTTGCAAGGTTGCAACCACCGTTTTCCAATCGTGGCGACTGTACGCATCGAGCGCCTCACTGAGCGCGTGGGCAAGGTCACCACTGAGGCCGCGGTTGACCCGCAACTGTCGCAGTTTTTCTTGCAGGACCTCGGTTTTTCCTGCACCGACAAGCGCCATCACCGCATGGACGTCAACGAAGTCAAGGCCACACGTCGGGAACTTGAGCGCTGCATAACGTGACACGGTTTCCCATTGCGCGGTCGGAACGGTTTCACGCATCAGGGCGGCTCGCCAGAGGAAAGCTGCCGAATCGGTCAGGATGTTGATGGGAGGCGCCATCGTTGCCGCCGTGGGGGAAATGGCTTTCTCGAAAATCATCCATGCGTCGGCCGCATTGCCGAGCTCAAGCTCGAAGAGGGCCAGGTGCCAGGACAGATGACAGTGAAGCGGTGCTTCAGGGTGGTAGCGCGGCAGCCAGTCGCGTAAGAAAGCGGCGCCGTCGGTCGACTGATCGCATTCGTATGTTGAATGCGTAAGCGCATGCGCTGCGTTGGCACTACGCGGGTTGCGAGAATAAGCGTCTTTTGCCAGTTGCTGCCCGCGCGCGTAGTCGCCCGTTTCTGTGTGGAAAAAACCGTACCACGCTGTGAACCACCAGTCGTCCCGATAGTGGGGTGCAAGGATTTTCATCCAGTCGAGGGTCTCTTCGTTTCGGTTCTTCCGTCCCGAAAAGCCGATCAAACCAAAGACCGCGATACCGGGCGCCAAGATCAATGCATCTCGCGGATAGGAATCGATGTGGGTGCGCACCTGCGAGAGCGCCGTTGCGTCGCCGTTGACGACGGCCGCCATCGTGTGGACATGGCTGCGTTCTCGTATCGGAAGGCGTTCGGCAGTCGCCATCGCAGTATTCATACTGAGCCTCGCGTCTTCACTCCGCCCCGCTATTTGATGACAACGGCCAAGCGCTGCGTGGGCAAGTGCAAACTCGGGATCTTGTCGCAATGCCAGGTGCAACGCCTCGATGGCCCCTGCGTCTGCGGCCAACATGCGATCAATCGCGTCCAAATACGCCGCCGCCGCCGAAAGCGAGTTGGTTGTAAATTGCATCCCGAAGCGATCTTCGTTCATGGCGCGGTGATTCAAGCACGCCTGCCGCGCACAAAGCTGCACGATGATGGCCCCGTGGTAGCGGATTCATGGGGCCGTCTGCAAACATCGACAACGCTGCGTGGTAATGGGCCATCTTCCCGACCCGTTTCTGGAGGCAGTTGGGCGATGGCTATTCCTTTGAATCCTCTATTCGCGTTCTTGGGTGTGATGGTGGCGGCTGGCCAGGAACCGGATCCACCCTTGTCGACCGAGGTGGTGGCGCTGTACAGCCGTGCCATCGCCGAGACCTCTGGATACTCGGTAGCCGCAAGTCGCAGCGCGCCTTCGGAACCGCCACCGGGACCGAACCGACTGCCGACGCCCGAAAGCGCAAGATTGCAGGTGCTGCCGCCCAATCGCTACAAGATCGAAGTGTTACGGATGGGCAAGGTTGTCGAGACGCTGGTTAGCGACGGCCTGCAGCAGCGGGTGTGGAACTCGAAGTTTTTCACCATGAACGCGGCGCCGCGCAAACTTCGCTTTGTTTCACCTGATATCGAGTGGGCGGAGAAAGCGTACTGGCCACTGACCCTGTTCACCTCGTCGGCGCTGGTCGAACACCTTGTGGCGACCACGGTCACTCTTGAAGCCGTGGCGGGCAAGCCGGCCCATCGGTTGCACGGTGCTACCCATCTCGAAGCGGGCGCATTGCTTCTCGATCTGTGGCTTGATGCCAGCAGTCACCTGCCTCGCAAGCTGACCATCAGCGAAGGCCAGGGCACCGTTACCTTTTTCTTCGACGTGACGTTGACCGCGCCAGCTGCGGAAACCTTTGCAGTGCGTCCACCAAACGGTTTGTTGCGTCGTAAGCAAGAGCCCGAATACCCGAGGGTCGCCACGGGTGCAGTGGCCCCCGCGTTTTCGTTGAAAACACCCGGCGGCAAGTCAATCAAGGTGGCGTCGTTCAAGAACAAGGTGGTGCTGCTTGATTTCTGGGCAACCTGGTGCCCGGCTTGCAAGATGGTTTCGCCCTTTCTTGACAACTTACAACGGTCCATGGGATCGCGGGGTTTGCAGGTGCTCGGGATCGCGACCATGTCGCCGCCGGCGGATCTGGCGGTTTATCTGCAATCGCATACGCCTGCCATCGAGATCTTGCATGATCCTGCCGACGAAGAGCAAGCCGTTGGGTATGCGAAATACCAGATCAGCGGCTTGCCTTCGTTTGTCTTGATCAACGCGAGGGGTCGCGTGGAACACGCCTGGAAGTTCTACTGGCCTGGAGCAACCGAAACACGTTTACTGGCGTACATTGAGGAAGCCCTCAATCCCTACGGCTTCGATCGGTCGCGTTTGCGAAACGGCAACAGCAACGCTGGCGTGAAGAACATGTCGGTGACGAGCGCAA
>JAYUPZ010000658.1:0-5505 GCA_043759805.1 Myxococcales bacterium
GGAACCATGAGTACCGGATCTAGAACAATCAATCGCGCGATTCGCATCGCATCCTCTCTCCTTCTGCTTCCGTTGCTTGCAGCAGGCTGCGGGACACCCGAAGGTGCCGATGACAACGCCGCGTTCGAATCCAACACGAGCGCGCTGACATGCGCGTCGTACACTTCGCAGGAATCCGAATCCGCCCCGATTCAGGTTGTTGGAGCCAAGAACCTTCCGACGGGTTGGAACAGCACGCCTTGGCAAAGGCCGACCGTTTACACCTCGATCGATCCCTTCAGAGGACGCTCCGGCAGACCGGCCACCCACGAGGGCATCGACTACATCAACAACAACACCTCGGCACCGATCGTGAACGTCAATGCTGCGGCTACAGGAACGGTCGTCTACGTTCGCCTCGGTTGTCCACAAAGTGCCGTGTTCACCTCCAATCAAACCTTGCGCGAATGTGGCGGTGGCTGGGGCAACCATGTGGTCGTTTCGCACGGCAATTCACTCTACACCCGCTACGCGCACCTCGATCCAGCCGACGTTGTGGTAACGGTTGATCAAATCGTGACGTTGGGACAGCGACTCGGCGGCATGGGCAACTCGGGTCGTAGCGATCTGCGCCACCTGCACTTCGAGTTTGGAAAAGAAGCGACGCCGTTCAACAGCTGCATCGCTGCGCAATCGATGGATTTCGTCTGGGATCCGGAACGCCTGTTTCTTTAGTACGTGGACATTTTCCCGCGTGCGGCAGCTAAGGTTAATAACCTAGCTGCCGCCGCACTGCCCGCGTTGCCTCAGGTAATGATCCACCAACACAAGTGCCATCATTGCCTCGACCATCGGCACCGCGCGTGACAGCACGCACGGGTCATGACGCCCACGCGGTTTGATCGTGACTTCGTTGCCGGCGGAATCGACCGTATCTTGCTCGCGCAAGATCGTGGCCGTCGGTTTGAAGCCCGCGCGAATAAAAACATCCTCGCCATTCGAGATGCCACCTTGAACACCGCCCGACCGGTTGCTTGTGGTACGAATTGCACCGCCCACGTTGCGAAATGGGTCGTTGTGTTCGCTGCCCGCCAAGTAGGTGCCCGCAAATCCGCTGCCGCTTTCAAAGGCCTTGCAGGCGGGCAGCGACAACATCGCCTTGCCAAGATCGGCCTCCAGGCGATCAAACACCGGCTCGCCCAATCCCGCCGGAACACCCCGTGCCACTGCGGCAATCGCGCCCCCCAGCGAATCACCCGCTTTTCGGGCCGCATCAATCTTGGCGATCATTTGTTCCGCGATAGCCGCATCCGGACAGCGCGCGATGTTCGCGTCCACCGCCGCACGCGTTACGGTGGCACTGTCGATCGACGCTGACAGATCCGCCACGCGTTCCACCCAGGCGACAATGTCCACGCCGAGATCGCGCTGCAAAATCTTGCGAGCAATCGCACCGGCCGCGACCCGCCCGACTGTTTCCCGCGCGCTCGACCGACCACCGCCACGCCAGGCGCGCAGACCAAACTTGGCCTCGTAGGTGTAGTCCGCATGCGAGGGCCGATATTTCGTGCGCATCTCCTCGTAGTCGCCACCGCGGGCATCTTGATTTCGGACCAGCAATGAAATCGGTGTCCCGAGCGTCACGCCCGAATCGGGATCCACGCCGGAGAGGATCTCAACCGCGTCCTCTTCCTTGCGCTGTGTGGTGATGCGACTCTGTCCTGGTTTGCGGCGGTCCAGTTCAGCCTGAATTTCTTCGACCGTGATGGGCAGTTTCGGAGGACAACCGTCAATCACCACGCCCACTGCCGGGCCGTGTGATTCGCCGAAGGTGCTGATGCGAAAAAGTGTGCCGAAGGTGGAGCCCACGGCCCGAGAGTAGCAGAAACGTGACGATGTCGTGCGACGCCCGATTCGCCCTTGCTTTTTGGATCGAAATTGACGTTACTTGCGTCGAATCCAACCCAAAAATTATGGCAAACGGCAATCCTTCGGCGCGTTCCTGGTCGGTCTCTGAATCAACCGAGTTGTACGGTGTTAACACCTGGGGGCGAGAATACTTTGCCGTCAGCGATGCAGGCACCGTGGTCGTCACACCCACCGGCCCTGATGGCGGTCGCATTGATCTATTCGAGCTCGTACAAGAAGTCACGCGCCGCGGAATTGCGCTGCCACTGCTGATTCGTTTCTCCGACATTCTCCGGTCGCGTGTCACCGAACTGCATCAGGCCTTCGAGCGCGCCATCACTGAGCTCGACTACAAGGGTGCCTACCGCGGCGTTTATCCCATCAAGGTGAATCAACACCGCGAGGTCGTCGAAGAGATCGTCGCCTACGGCAAGCCTTACCATTACGGCCTCGAAGCCGGCTCGAAGCCCGAGTTGCTGGCCGTGATGGCACTCATAGACGATCCAGAGGCGCTCATCATTTGTAACGGCTACAAGGACGAGGAGTACATCGAGACCGCCTTGATGGCCTCGAAGCTTGGCCGTCAGGTCATCATCGTCGTCGAGAAATACTCGGAGCTTTCACACATCATAGACATGGGCCGTCGCATCGGCGTCACGCCTCGAATTGGCATGCGTGCGAAGCTCTCGACCAAGGGGGCAGGGCGATGGGAGGCGTCGGGCGGCGATCGCTCGAAGTTTGGTCTCACCACCCGCGAGATCATTCAGGGCGTCGAATTTCTGCGCCAAAACGAGATGCTCGATACGCTCGAGCTCCTACATTTCCACCTCGGCAGCCAGATCTCGGCCATTCGCTCGATCAAGAACGCCCTGCGCGAGGCGACTCGATTCTTCGTCGAGGTCACCCGCATGGGCGCAAAGCTAAAGTATTTCGACGCGGGCGGTGGCCTGGGCGTCGACTACGACGGCTCGCAGACCAACTTTGCATCGTCGATGAACTATTCGATGCAAGAGTACGCCAACGACATCGTGTTTGCCGTCGGCGAAGCCTGCACGGGCGCTGAAATTCCGCATCCAACCATCGTCACCGAGTCCGGTCGCGCCGTGACCGCCCACCACTCGATGTTGATTGTGAACGTCCTTGGCGTCGGTGAATTCGACGTGGGCCGCGCACCCGATAAGCTCGTCGGGACCGCGACGAAAGTGGTTCGCAACATGTTCGACACGTTCAAGGATGTGTCGCGCAAAAATGTGCGTGAATCGTATCACGACGCGCTTGAGTACAAGGAAGAGGCGCTTCAGCTTTTCAATCTTGGCAATTTGTCGCTTGAAGAGCGCGTGGTCGCCGAGGATCTTTTCTGGGCGATCTGCGAAAAAGTCCTTCGCATCGTGCGGGATATGCGTGAAATTCCCGAAGAGTTTGAAGGCCTTGAACGGCTCCTTTCGGATACTTACTTTTGTAACTTCTCGATGTTTCAGTCGCTGCCGGATAGCTGGGCGATTGACCAGCTTTTCCCGATCATGCCTATTCACCGGCTCAAGGAAGAGCCCACGCGCCGGGCGGTCCTTGCTGACATCACCTGTGACTCGGACGGTAAAATCGATCACTTCATCGATCGCCGCGACGTGAAGGACGTGCTTGAGTTGCATCCGGTCGGCGATACCGACTACCTCCTCGGCATTTTCTTGGTCGGCGCCTACCAGGAGATCCTCGGGGATTTGCACAACCTCTTCGGCGACACCAACACGGTTCACGTTCAACTCTCGCCCGAAGGTGGCTACGAAATCGGCCACGTCGTCGCGGGCGACACGGTCACGGATGTTTTGAACTACGTGAGCTACTCGCGCCCCGAACTGGTCGCGCGGGTGCGACGCCACGCAGAACAGGCGGTCCGTTCGGGTCGCATGACCTTGGAAGACACCAAGAGCCTCCTGCGCCTCTATGAATCGGGTCTGTCGGGCTACACGTACCTGGAACGTTCGGAGTAGCTTGGCTAAGTGCCCAGCTTGTGTTTAAGCTAGGCGAATCGTGCGACGAGCCAAGTTTATTCAAAGATTCGTGGTGCTCGGTGCAGGTTTGGTTATGGGGTTGGGAGCGGGATGCGGGACAGAAGATAACCGGCCTGCCGAGTGGTCTTTCATTGCGCCCGTGATCATGGCGCCCAACTGCGCCACCGCGAGCTGCCATTCGAGCGGTGCCGCCGTGTCGGGGTTGGATTTTTCGACGCCGGATCGTGGGTACGAGAGTTTGGTGGATCTGGATGTGACGTCTTTCAGGGACCCCGAGATGCCGAAGAAGTTCACACGTCCTTTGGTCACGCCATGTCGCCCCGATCAGTCGCGCATCATCAACATGATGAAGGCGCGAGGTGCTCAGCGCATGCCGCCCGATCGACCCATGTCCCAGGCGGACATTGAGCTTGTCGAACAGTGGATTCGGGACGGTGCTCGCAAGAATCCCGACGACAAGGATCCCTGTCTTGTTCCCGCCAACGTGGTTCCTGCCAACATGGCTGGAATGGGAGGTACCCTGTAATGCGTTTCCTTGGATTGTTGGCGGGATTTTTCGCTCTGGCGGTGGTTTCCCTGATGCCGTCGGCGGCGCAGGCCTACCCACAATGGCAGTTCTCGTCGGGGACCACCCGGTGCAGCCAATGCCACTATTCGCCTGCGGGTGGCGGCCTACTGACAAACTATGGCCGTGATGCGATTGGCGAAGATCTGTCCGCCTGGGAAGGTGATGGTTCGTTCCTTCACGGTGCGGCGGAGCTACCCGATTGGCTAAAGCTGGGTCTCGATTGGCGAATGGCCTTTCTGGCAAACGATGCCGGAGGTCCTGATCAACCCAAGGCGGCGGTGTTCCCGATGCAGCTTGACGCGCATCTGCGCCTTGAGTTCAACGCATTCTCGTTCAACGCCATTGGCGGATTCCGGGCTCAGGCCCGCAAGACAGAAGGCGGTCCAATTCCCGAAAACAGCTTTCAGCCTGGCAACGAGAACCGATTGGTTTCGCGAGAACATTTTGTTTCGTGGCAGCCGTCAACCCGCGGTGCCTACGTGCGGGCAGGGCGTTTCTTTGCGCCCTTTGGGCTGCGCATGGCCGAACACGTTGTCTATGTCCGTCGCGATCTCGGTTTCAACAACCTGCAAGAGTCTTACAACCTATCGGGCGGATACCTGGAAAACGAGTGGGAGGCACATGTCACGGTGTTTGCCCCGGATTACGTGCAGAACACGGGAACCCAGGAAATGGGTGCGGCGGCGTACTACGAAAGGCGATTGCTGAACGAAACGGCTGGCGTCGCAGCACAGGTGAAGTACGCGAAGGGCGACGCCGGTGGGAGAGCGATCGGAGGACTTGTCGGCAAGATCTTCATCGAACCTGCGCATTTGTTGATCTTGGGCGAGGGCAACATCGTTCACCAGATGCCAGACGGCACCGATGCTGCTCAGCAATTTGCGGGCTTGTTTGGCGCCTCGTTCTTGCCCGTGCGCGGAATCATGCTCACTGCCTTCGGCGAGCGCTTCGCGACGGACCTGCTCAACAGCAACTCCGCCGTCAGTGCGGGAACCGGGCTTTTGTCCTGGTTCCCCTATCCACACTTCGAGGTGCAACTGG
>JAYUPZ010000659.1:0-26857 GCA_043759805.1 Myxococcales bacterium
CGACGATTTTACTCACCCTTTGAACATGGCGCTCGCGGGGGGTGCCTGGCTCAAACACCATCGGCAGGGCGACAAAGGTGTATCCGAGGGGACGAACCAAATCGAGGGCCGTACCCAGATCCTCGGGCGCGATCAATATATCGATGTCCTTGGTGGATCGCGTGGCTCCGTGCGCCGTCACGGCAACCCCGCCACAGATGGCGTGACGAAGGCCAGCTCCAATCAGCACTGCCGCAATCCCGTGCAATTCGTCGACCAGATTCACGGAGGGACTGTAGCACCGGATGTACGGGCAATTCAGGGCGTATAACGCAACGCGAATCGAGCGTTTCAAGAAAAACGAAAAAAAATGCGTCGGCCGCTTCACAAATGTATCGGCGCCAATCGATCATGAACATGGAATCGATTATTCGGTTTGAAACGACGGCTCGGTTTGTTTACTCGGGCCGTCCGGTACGTGTTCCGGTCGAAGCCGAAATTGCCTCCATTGAAGACGCGGTGGTCATTCTCCGGCGGCACTGGCGTCTCACCGCGTCAGAAACGTGCGTATTGCACCACGGCGCACAGGGCGATTCAGAACGCAGCATCGCTTTTCGCATGGGATATCAGGTCGCGACCGTCCGCCGCATCCGAAAGAGCATCGGCGAGAAAAGCGGATTCGCGGATAGCCGTCGGGCCGTTTTTGAAGTATGTCGCATTGCGACACAGGTGTCTCGGCGATTGGGGCCGACCCAGGTGGGTGAACGCCTGTAGAGTTCCCCGCTCTCCATGCCCCCAAAAAAAGGTTCTGAAGGTTTATCCCGACGCGGATTCCTGGCCGCAACACCGGTTGTCCTCGCACGACCGACACCCACAATCGTTGATCCGTCGCTGGCGTTGCCGTCTGTCCATGTCGCGCCTCCGTCGCCACCCACCCTGCCCGAACTCGGTCGTGCACGCTGGCTCTGGTATCCATCCGGCCGCACCTTGCCCAATACATTTGTATTGTTCCGAAAAGTGATACGGTTGGCCTCGGCGCCCCGTCGGGCGATCGCCTGGGTGAGCGCTGACAGCCGCTATCTTCTCACGGTCAACGGGACCCGCGCGGGGTGGGGGCCGGCGCCCTGTGATCCCCGTCGACTTGAACTCGATCCCATCGACATTACGCATCTCCTCGTCGCGGGCGAAAACGTCGTTGGTGCCACGGTTTTGTTTTTTGGCCACGGCGACGGCACGTGGTCTGCTGGAAAACCGGGCTTTCTTGCCCGCGTGGAGATCGAGACCGCATTTGGAACCACCGTCGTCGAGAGCGATGAAAGTTGGACGTGTCACCTTGCGCGATCGTGGCGACCCGGGCAATACAAACGTTGGTACCTACGTGCCTTGCAAGAAGAATTCGACGCACGGCTTTATCCCTACGGTTGGGATCGCCCGGGACATCGCACGCTTCACAACTGGCGTAAACCCGTGTTGCTGCAGGTGCCCGCCAACAAGCCTCCCATGGTTGGGGCGTATGCCGACTATCTGAACGATGCACGCGGAGATCTTGAAACATCCTCGTTGCGTCCGCGTCGCATACCGCCGATGGCAGAAAGCACGGTTCCGGCACGTCTGGTTGAAGCGCATCACATTTCCTGGAACGAGAGTCCAGAGGACTACTTTGATTTCGTCGTACCCAATGCTTGCCAGTCCGACGGAACACTTTCGCCCCGGTTGGATTCTCAAGGTCGCGCAACCTTTGTGCTCGACGGCAAACGCAGCGTCGCGCTGACCTATGAATTGCCTGAGCAAATGGTGGGCTGGCCGCAATTCGAGATCGTGGCTCCGGCAGGTACGGTGGTCGAGTTGATGATTCAGGAAGCGCATGCACCCGGGGTGCCCGCTATCATGAATAACCACCGCCATAGCTGGTCGCGCCTCATTTGTCGTGCCGAGCGTACGGTGTTCGAGCCCTTTGATTTTGAATGTTGCCGTTTCATCCAGGTGCACGTGCGCGGAGCGGCGGGCAGTGTGACTGTGGGAAAGGTGGGCTTGCGACGTCGACAATTTCCCTTTGCGAACGAGCCTGTGTTGCGAATTGCCGAGCCCGGATTACAACGTCTCGTCGACGCCTCGTTCAATACGATGCGCAATTCGGTTCAAGAGACACTGGTTGATGGCATGGGTCGGGAACGGCAACAGTACAGCGGTGACATCGGGCACGAGGTGCAGGCCGTGCACCTGGCCTTTGGTGACGGGCGTTTGCCCGCCCGCTTCATTGAAACCTGGAGTCTTGGGCAAACACCGGAAGGCTATTTCCTGGATTGCTGGCCAGGTTACGATCGACTGGTGCGCATCGGACAGCGGCAGACCGGCCAGACGCCCTGGGGTCCGATCATTGACCATGGCATTGGCTTTGGTTTCGACTGCTGGAACCACGTCTTGCACGGTGGCGCGCTCGACGATGTGCGGGAGCCCTATCCGCGGCTGCTCAAGCTCGTCGACTATTTGATGACGTTGCGCGATCGCGAGGGTGTGTTACGGGTCGAAGATCTGGGCGTCCCCATCGTGTGGATGGATCACGAGGCGTACGAGAAACAGCGCCACAAACAGTGTGCGTTCAATCTATACGCGGCCGGCATGTTGGACAACGCTCTCGTTCCGCTGGCGAAGGAATTTGGTGACAAGGGGAGTGTGGTTCGTCTTGCTAAATTGGCGCGTGAGTTGCTTGCGTCAACTGTACGACGGTTCTGGGATCCAGTCAGGGGTATGTTTGTCGCAAACCGTCCGTGGGTCGGGGTGGAGGGGCATGCGCGGCTTTGCGATCGCTCGTTGTCGGCGGCGGTGTTGTTCGAGCAGTGCCCAGGCGGTGCAACGCAGGCGGCGATTGATGCGCTCGCCGATGCCCCGCGTGAACTGGGTCTGTCGTATCCGGCGAATGCCATCTGGCGGTTATGGGGTCTCGGTCGAGGACGGAGGCCTGATGTCATTGTGAAACAATTGCGGGAAACTTGGGCGACGATGCCTTCGGTTCGTCTCAACAACACGCTGGCTGAGGATTGGAAACACGAACCCGACACGCGTGCCGAATGGAGTCACGCCCCGATGGGACCTTTGCTTTCGCTTTTCAACGAGCTCGGGGGAATACGACCACTACGGCCCGGTTTTTCGCGTTACGAAATTCGGCCGCAGCTTGCTGATTTGCCCGACATCGTCCTACGGGCACACACACCGAAGGGGATGATTCATTTTTCGGCAGAGGGATCGCTCGGCAAGAGAAGCGTCACACTAAAATTGCCGCCCGGGTTGCAGGGTGAGTTGGTCGTCGAGGCCAGTGAAAAGGTGTCGTTGCCACGATTACCCGTTAATAGAAACGACAGGGGATTGCGGCGTTACGAACTCTCCCCAGGGTCCACGGTCAAGCTTTCGCTCGCGCGGGTTTAAGAGAAATCATGTCCGAAATGTTTCCAGAAATTCCAGAATCCGTTACCTTCTCAGAAGAACGTGTTTCGCGTTCGGATCACAACCCCTCTACTGGAGAACGAAATTGAAACGCACAAAACTTTCATCGACCGCCTATTTGGCTACAACCGCACTCTTCGCTGCCGTCTTTTCTGTTGGCACTGGCGTGGCGCACGCACAGGACGCCTTTTCACCTCCTTCGGCTCCCGTCGCGAATAGCGGCTCGGGTGGCGGCGGACCGAAGAAGATGTCGCTGTCGTTGAACGTGCCTGCTGGTGGCAATCCGGCTGGTGGCGGCACCGCAGGTCTCTGGATGATGATGAGCCCGCAACTCAACGTTGGCTTCAACGTCGGCCTGGCGTTTGATAGCGAGAACGATCCCGGTCACGACATTCTGTTGGCCCCCGCACTGCGTTATTACTTCGCACAGACCAGCCCTGTTGCGCCTTTCTATTACGGAACGGCTCGCATCCGCATCGTCGACCAGGACGAAGATGACATTCAGGTTGGTATTGCTGGCGGCCTCGGCGCAGAGTGGTTTGTGACCGACGTGTTCAGCATCGCGGGTTGGACGGGCCTTGGCATCGATCTCGTCCGTCCGGGCGACGGCATTGCTGTTGGCACGTTGACCTCGGGCATCAGCGCCCAGATCTACTGGGATTAATTGTATGACAAATGCGGCGCTCCACGGTCGCACCGAAAGGCATTCATGATGTTCAACAAAACATTTCGCGTTTGCGTACTGGCCTTCAGCCTCCCTGTGGGGTTGATGGCTTGTGATAACGAGGGCACGGCGGGCGGCGGCTCGTCCTTGTCGGCGTCGTCGGGAGGGGCCGAACCTGGACAACTCAGCAGTGATCCAGGCGCGGCCGATAGTTTCAGTGTGGGGGAGAACAAACCTCACTTTGAAGCATCGACGGCGCCCGCACCGGGAAGCTTATCGGTGCGGCCTGATTCACCCTCGGGTGGTGGATCATGCAGTCTCGCCACGGCGTGTGACGAATTCAAGGAGGCGCTCACCTCGTTTGTGCGTCGGACTTGTGCACGAGCCGGTGCAGGGAAGGCCCGGTGTGAGGAGAGCCTTGAAGACATATACGGCGAGTTTGATGCTTCATGTCGGCTAGCGGTCAGCAGTGGAGAAGCAACGGCTGCAGAGGTTTGCGAAGGAATCGATTGCGTCAGCTGTTTCTTCGAGAAAGTACCCTTGACGAGTGACAGCGAGGATTTGGATCCTTGCTCATTGGCTGCATGCAAGTCGGTGTGTGCCCAGACGTGCGCGGCGGAAGACGCAAACCGTGGGGACACCAGCAACTTCTGATCGAACCTTATCGTTCGTTCAGACCCCTAAGGCCGATCCCGTTACAACGGGGTCGGCCTTTTTTTTCGCCAGCGCCGAGACACGACTCCGAACAACACCACCGCCCAAATCACGTTGCCGTGCTTCGCTTGCGGTTGACCGATACGGCAACCACATCCCGCATCGTCCGATCCCTTAGGTTTGTTGACGATGGGCGGAACAACAGGCGGAACAATTACCGGCGCGGTTGTCGTCGTACAGCTCGGGGACTCTGCGTGTAACACAACATCGTCGATGGACGCTTCGACCACGTTATCCGAAAAGGGATCGTCTTCCGCGATGAAACGAAACTGCAGGCGCGAGGGCAGATCGGCTCCAAAGAGCCTGGGTAGGTCGATAATCCGTTGCTCCCAGTCAAGCGCGATGCCGGTCAGGCGATCCACCTCGGCCCAGTTGATGCCATCGGACGAAACGAAAACGTGCATGGCGTCCTGTTTTGCGGGCACAAGGACGCGTTTGTCGAAGTCGACCGCGACAAAGCGGACCCGGTAGCTAAGTCTCGGATTTCGCAGTCCCGCAAGCTCGAAGAATGGCGACTGCAAGGTCGTGCGTCCCACGCCCAGCTTCGTTCGATCGAAATCAAGATCGTTGGCAGCCTCGTTTTCACCCGCCGCAAGACCGGTTGCAAAGGCGTTGACCCCCGAAAAAGCCGTGTCCGGTTGAATCACAAAACCCGGCAAGATCGTCGCAACGGTTTTTTCGGGACGCCCTCGTTCCCAGGCACCCGCGGTGGCGGTGTCCATCCCATCGGGATTCACGGTCCATCCAGCCGAAGTTTCGTTGCTCTCGAAATCGTGAACGCGGGATGGGATCATGCCCACCATCACGGTGGTGTTGCCGCGCGAGGGTCCAAGGGGTGCCACAGATTCGTGCTCGATGCGAATGGGCGTAAAGCAGGGCGCATCGGCAGGCACTGTGGCAGTCCACGTCAGGGTCGCCGTCGCGCCGGGAGCAAGGGGCGGCGTCTTCATGCGCGTTCCCTCGAACTGCAGGCCGAATAGCGCGCGCAGCGACACATCCGCGATTCCCTGTTCCGTACCACGGTTGGTCACGTCAACCGAATACACCGCCGCATCGCCCGGTGCGACCGTGGCACTGGCGTCGGGCCGCGTGAGCCGGGCATTGCCGTATTCGAATGCCGGCCCTCGACAGGGACGCAGCAATTCGGTGCATACCTTTCCTCGCCCCTGTCCGGCTGTGTTGTAGAACCCATCCCACGGGGCCCGGGTCTGGTCGACAAGAAAGGCTTCTCCCACGATTTCCGCAGGCGCCACGCCGGGTGGCGTGATGAAGACAACGCCCATACGAAGATCCGAAGCGGCACCGCCCGTGGTCGGCGAGCGAGGGCCCATCGCCCGCAGCACGTCTTGCATGGTGACATCGGTTCGCGTTGCCTTGTATTTACGGCCGGGCGATATGGAGATCTTGTCGCGTGCGACGGTTTGTCCATTTTCGTCCATGAAGTTATCGAGGAAGAAAAAGGGCGGAACTTCTGTGGCCTCCCGCAGACCCATTGCGTACTGGTCCAGCAACCCGAAGCGTTTGTCGCGTTCGGTTGGCGTGAATGTTCCGTCCTGGTTTTGCTGCCAGGTCACGCCGTCCATGACCGACGCCTCGGTATGCACCCAGCGTCCCCAGTGTGCAGCGTCTCGGCCCAGCAGATCATCACGATTGACAGCGTCACCTGTGCGACGAAACTTCAGATAGGCCAACCAACGGTGGGCAGTTTCCTGCGCCCATACCGGATAAAGGCTGTCGTTCGGATCGGTTGCGGCATCGATGCCGTACACATTGATGCGTTTCATGTTCAGCACGGTTTGCATGCGACCGGAGGTCGAACCGAAATCCGCCGACGCATCAAAAGTGGCGATGCCAATGCCACGCACGTCGTTCCTGATAGGCATTTGATAGGCGAGCGCTTGAGGAGACTTTCGATCGGTAAAGCCAAGGAAGACAGCAATCTGATCGTACTCGTCTCCGTAAGCGCGGATGAATCGACGTGAGATCTCCATCAGGTTTTCGCGGGTGATCCCAAGCCCGGTGCCGTCTGAGCTGACGGTCGCGGCGTCGCCTGGCAAGACCGCCACTTCGCCCACGCGAACGAACCCTTCGCCAAGGCCAGCGGTCGTTTGGGCCCAAATCGTCTCTGGGGTCGGGTGTTTTTGCCCAAGTTTCAGCCAGGCGGGCTCGGGCGAGAAAGCCGGGTCGCCGATCGGGCCCGCTTTTTCGCCCATCCAAACATCAGTCGCATGGGGTGGTGGGGGCGGTCCGGAAGCACCGAATTCCGCCTGCGACCGCTGAGGGTCCCCTACGGGTGACGCAACGCACATTACAGGCACTCCCGCCGCGACGAGGTGAACAACACGAACCCGTAAAAATTGAATCAAACTCAAATATCGCATTCTAAACGGCGATGATTTTGACACCATGACTATGATGCCAGGGCATGTGACCTGCATCGTGCCGTTGTTACCGTTAATATTGAGAATCCATGGACCTGCTCGATGATCCTGTGGCCCTCCAGGGGCCGGAGAGTTTAATGAAACGATTTCGAAAGCCCCTCATGTTCGCCGTGGCCTGTGGTCTGGCCCTTTTTGTCACCATCAAGAACCGAGGCGAGGACGCGGGTCCCGGCATTGAGCCTCCCATTCGATCCGCAGAAGGTTCGCAGAGTGCCGCCGCCTACGATCTCGCGACGCTGCCCATCTTCACCCGCACGCTGTACTACGTTCGCGAAAACTATTTCGACAAGGGCCGGATCAATCCGCGGCGCATGTTGGTTGGCGCGCTCGACTTTCTTCAGCGCGACGTGCCCGAAATTTTGATCGATCGGTTTCCCGAGCGCGAGCCCGAGCGCGTGGTGGTGACGGTCAATGGCAAGACGCAGGAGTTCTTGCTTGATGGTGTGGTCGCTCCTTGGCACCTGCGTACGAAGCTGCAAGAGATCTTTCGTTTTATTCAGCCCAACCTACAAAAGGTTCCAGCAGCCGAAGAAGGCGATCGCCTGGTCGCTATCGAGTCCGCCGCGACGAATGGAATGTTGTACACGCTCGATCCTCACTCGGTTCTGCTGGATGTCGAGAGCTTCAAGGACATGCGTACCACAACCCAGGGCAAGTTTGGTGGCCTTGGCATTGTCATTGGCATGGATCGCAAAAGCCGGATCGTCGTCCGCAAGCCGATGCCTGGAACGCCAGCGATTCGTGTCGGGTTGCGGGCCCGTGACCACATCGTTCGCATCAACAACGAATCCACCGTCAATCTGACCTTGACCGAAGCGGTCGAGCGACTACGGGGCGATGTCGGCTCGCCCGTCGATGTCTATATCGAACGCGACGGGGAAAAGAAGGCCATCAAGTTCACCGTAGTCCGCGATTCGATTCGACCGCCATCGATCGATCCAGCGCCGAGTGTGTTGAATGCGCCAGCGAAGAACGGCAAACCGGGCGGCAAGGTCGGCTATTTCCACATGCAACAGTTCACTGCCAACTCCGACAGCGACATGAGCGAAGGTCTCAAGTTGTTTGCGGAAAACAAGGTCAAGGGCGTGATCATGGATCTCCGTGGCAATCCCGGAGGTCTTTACGATCAAGCACAAAAGGTTGCCGATGCTTTCATTGAATCGGGCGTTCTTGTATCCATGGTCGGTGTGGGGGGCGCGCAACGTCGCGACGAACACGCGAGCCGCGGCGACGACGTGAAGTTGCCTCTGGTCGTGCTGGTGAACCAGAATTCTGCTTCGGCATCGGAAATCGTGGCGGGTGCCATCAAGCACCTTGATCGAGGACTCGTCATCGGTGAGACGACCTTCGGCAAGGGCTCGGTCCAGATGCTTTTTGATGTCAGTGCCCCGGTCAAGATCGGAATCGGACCGCTGGCAGATGACAAACTGGGCCTCAAGCTGACCACCGCGCAATATCTGACAGCGGGAAACATCTCGATCCAGGGTGTTGGCGTGACACCGGATATCGAACTTGATCGCCAACACGTTCGAAAGATCGGCGAAGAGTCTTGGATCAACCTGCAGCCTTCGCAGCACCGCCGGCAGGAAGCGGACTACGAATGGTCGCTCGAAAATCCCACCGACACGAAGGCAAGCGCGCCCGCCGTGGCGTTGTCCTATCTGTTTGTGCCTCCGCCCGGTTCGGAAGCGCGAATGGCCAAGCAAGACGACGAGGATTCAGATATCGAAGGCGACGGGGATGCTTCCGCCGATGATGACGACTGGGAATACGAGCAATACGCAAAGCTCAACGTGGATTTCCCGATCGCGTTTGCACGCGACCTGTTGGCCCAGACAAAGGGGGGCCGTCGCCCCGAGTTGATCGCCCAGGCAAACGAATTCATGGCCGAAACCCGCAAGGAACAAGATGCGGCGCTGTCCGAGGCGCTGGGCAAGATGGGCGTTGATTGGAAGCCAGCACCCGCCGGTACGCCGGAAGGGCAAGTAGAATTTTCGCTTGCGCAGATCGATGGCAAGGGCAAACGGGCACAGGTGGCCTCAGGCGAGAAGCTTCGTCTGCGCGGCACGATGAAGAACATTGGTAAGACGCCCGTGTTTCGTGCGCGCGCTGTGCTTCGCAGTGACAACCCGCTCGTTGATGAAAATGAAATGGTATTCGGGATGTTGCAGCCCGGACAAACGAAACCATATGATCTGACCGTTCGCGTGGCCCGTTCTAATTTGTCGCGCACCGATGTGGTGAACGCGGATGTCATCGCCGATGGTGCGGTGAAGGCGACCGTGAGCGACTTTGGTCTCGACATTGAGGGCAAGGCTCGACCGCTGTTTGCTTACAGCTATCAGCAGATAGACGACGGCGAAGGTTCCAACGGGGATGGCCGCGTTCAGGTCGGCGAAAAAGTTCGGGCGTTGGTAACGGTCAAGAACATTGGACTTGGTTCTGCGCTGCGTCCGCAGGCGACGATTCGCAACGGCCCGGGGCAAAACGGGATCCTTATCTCGAAGGGACGTTTTGATCGTGCGGAATTGAAGCCGGGCGAGGTTTGGCCGGTATCGTTCACTTACGAGGTATCGAAGGAATTTGTCGGCAAAGACTACCTGTTGAACCTATCGGTGTTTGACCGTGTGTTGGGCGAATCGGTGAGCGATCGAATCGGTGTTACGATTGCCCCTTCTGGTCGCGCTCCCGATCCTGCGACGGGCAGCGCAACCATCGCTCGCACGCGTGCTGTCTTGCGTGAGTCGCCGGTGGATGCCGGAGCGATTCTCGGCACCGCCACCAAGGGTTCTGTATTCAAGGTCAACGGTCGGCTCGGCAACTTCAGCCGTGTCGAGCTTGGCCCCGAACACACGGCCTTTGTCGCGACGGCGGACTTGCAAGAAGGTGGTACACCCGCGCCGAAGTACGAAACGTTGTGGCAGGGCATGCCGCCCGTTCTCATTGCGCGTGCGCCGCGTGAAGTTACAGGCGACGTGGCCAAGGTCGAGGTGGTGGCGACGGACGACAAGGCCGTGCACGACGTCTTCATTCGTGTCATCAACCGCGATGTGAACTTGCCACCGAAGAAGGCGTTTTATCGGCGCAACGACGGCGATCCCAGGAAGATGGCTTTCTCGGCGAATGTGCCACTTTGGCCGGGTAGCAACATCATTCAGGTCTTCGCACGCGAGGGCAACGATGTTCAGTCGGTTCAGACCCTTATCGTTCGCCGCGCCGCGCCCAAACTTGTGCAACGTACGCCGCATGTGACCGTACCCTGAGCATCGACCAAATACCGACAGCGGTTCGATAGAAAATTCCCAGTGCAAATGGGAGGTTCTCCATGTCTGCACAGCGGCTATAGTGCTGCCCTACCGTGGAATCGCTGGATCTGTTCACTGATGATGAGTTTCCGCCCGAGGCACAAGAGCCCCGGTCCCACCGCTTTTCGGAGGAGGTTCTTGCCGAGACGATGAACGAGGGTCAATTGCAGGCCGTCATTCATCCCGCCGAACCGTTGATGGTCGTGGCAGGTGCAGGTTCGGGCAAGACGCGCGTCATCACCTATCGTCTGGCCCGCCTCATCGACAGCGGTACCAGTCCGCATCGAATTTTTGCGGTGACCTTCACCAACAAGGCGGCTGCTGAACTGCGCAACCGTGCCTCGGTTCTCCTTGGTGATACGGAACGCGGTATCCGTGGACTCTGGCTTGGCACGTTTCATTCGTTGTCTGCCCGACTTTTGCGTCAATACGGTAATGCGGTCGGCCTTACCCGTGACTTTGTGATCTACGATACCGACGATCAAAAGCGCTTGCTCACGCAAATCATGAAGGACCTGTCGATCTCTGACAGAAACTTTCCAGTTAAACAGATCCAGTGGGCGATCGATCAGGCACAAAACCAGGGCGTTGATTCGGCCCATTTCAAACCGGGGGACTATTTTGAAGACGTGGTCGGCAAGGTCTTCACCACCTACGAGCAACGTCTGAAAAATTCCAACGCGGTCGACTTCGGCGGCTTGCTCTTGAACGCGCTGGCCCTTTGTCGCCCGGACAGTCCCGTCATGGTCGAACTTGCGAACCGTTTTGATCACGTACTCGTCGACGAGTTTCAGGACACCAATCGCGTGCAATACCGCATGGTGCGTTTCCTGTCGCACGCGACCGGCAGCATCACCGTCGTGGGTGATGAAGATCAGTCTATCTACAAATGGCGTGGTGCCGATATCCGAAACATCCTGGATTTTGAGAAGGATCATCCGGGTTGCGGGATGGTGAAGCTCGAAGAAAACTATCGATCGACCGGCAGGGTTTTGCGCGCGGCCAACAGCATCATCAGCAAGAATCGCGAGCGACGTGAAAAGAATCTTTTTACGCGTGGGCCGGACGGCGACTCGATCGTCGTGTTTGAGGGCGAAACCGAGCGCGACGAGGCCAATTACATAGCCACGCAGATTGACGAGGCCTTGCGGCATGGCGATGTTTCGCCCCGGGATTTTGCGGTTTTCTATCGCACAAACGGTCAATCGCGCGTGCTGGAAGACGCGATGCGGGCGCGCGATATTCCTTATTTGATCGTTGGGGGTACGCGGTTTTTTGACCGGGTCGAAATCAAAAATGTGATCTCGTACTTGCGTGTGTTACAGAACCCCGAAGACGGCGTGGGGTTATTGCGCATCATCAATACACCCACGCGTGGCATCGGCGACACGACGGTGTTGAAGGTGGCAGCCCTCGCCAGTGAATTGGGGATCTCGGTTTCGCAGGCGTTGTTGCACGCGGCGAGCCCGGAAGGTGGACTTCCAGCCGCGACGGCGAAGAAATTGGCCGCCTTTGTCGAGTTGATGGATGGATTGCGTACAGCTAGTCAGTCGCTTTCACCGGCCGCACTTGCGGAAAAGGTGCTGGAAGATACGGGCTATCAGGCCTCACTCGCGGCAGAAGCTTCACTCGAGGCCGAGGGACGTCTTGAGAATCTGATGGAACTCGTGGCATTGATGCGCGAGTACGAAACCGAGGCGTCGAATTTGGGTGAGCCGCCGAGTCTCTCCGGTTTCCTTGAGCGCGTGGCGCTGGTCGCCGACATCGACAGCTACGATCCGGACAAGGGCGCGGTCAGCATGATGACGGTCCACACCGCGAAGGGACTGGAATTCCCGAGAGTTTTTGTGACTGGCATGGAAGAAGGGGTGTTTCCCCACCAGCGCAGCCTTGAAGACGATACCCAGTTGGAGGAAGAGCGCCGCCTGTGCTACGTGGCCGTGACGCGGGCGATGAAGCGCCTCTACATGACCCGGGCGCGTGTGCGACGTTTGGGTGGACAAATGTTCGGCGGCGCGCCCAGCCGCTTCTTGCGCGATATCCCCGACGACTGTTCGGAGCACCTGGTGATGGCGCGTCCATCGTATTACAACGTCGATACCGACCAAGCCGGTCCCTGGCAAGGCGGATGGAATCGCGGTGGCGCCCCAAAACGGCCGGCCGCGGGCGGATACGCCGGACGCAACACCGAGCCGACCTCTTCCATCCCACCGGCGCCTTCGAAAGTCGCGGCACCCCGGTCATTTGTGCCCGATGAAGATCCTGGTGCGAATCATCCGGGATTGCGCGTGGGCGGGAAGTTGCGCCATCCCAAGTTTGGCCTCGGCGAGGTCAAGGGCTGGACCGGTACGGGTGAGGATCTCAAGGTCACGATGAAATTTACGTCGGTTGGTATCAAGACCATCCTTGCTAAGTTTCTGTCGGCACAGTGAGATGAAAGAGAAGACCATCATTGCCATTGACGGTGGCACAACCCACACCCGCCTTTGGGTGGTTGATGTGCAAACGCAGGCGGTGCTTTATTCCGATCGTGCTGCGATTGGAGCACGCGACGGGACGACCGCAGAGGGGCGCGCGCGGATCGCGACCGGGATTGCCGATTTGATTCGTCGTGCTGTCACGGAGTGCGAGAACACGGGGATCGCGGTTGGTCCGGCGTTTGCGGCGGGAATGATCGGTTCGCCACAGGGACTATTTGAGGTTCCCCATGTTCCGGCACCGGCGGGACTGGCTGAACTCGCAGCGGGCATGGCTCGGGTCGATTTGCCGGGCGGCTTCCAACTGTCGATTGTGCCTGGCGTGCGATTTGGCCCCGATCGTGCCACGCTTGCAGAGATTGGCGATACAGACGTCGTTCGGGGCGAAGAGATCTTGTGCCTCGGGCTACACCGCGAAGGATTGCTGCCGCGCAATGGCACAATCGTGAACCTGGGTTCGCACTGGAAACGCCTGAGTCTTGATGGTGACGCACGCCTCGCTCAAAGCATCAGCTGTCTTTCGGGCGAGTTGCTACACGCTGTTTCGCAACACACGATTCTCGCAAGCGCCTTGTCCGATACCCTCGATGGCGCACTCGATCCGGCGATGGTTGACGCGGGGGCGGACGCAACTGAACGGGAGGGCCTGGGTCGCGCCCTTTATTGCGTTCGGCTGATGTCGGTTCGAGCCCGTGCCGATGCTCAGACGTGCCGTGCGTTTCTTGTGGGTGCGGTTCTGGGCAGCGATCTTCCGGTGTTGCTGCGGCAAGTAGAGGGTAGGGTTCTTGTGGTGGGTCGTTCTGATCTCGCCGAAACGTTTGCGCGACTTGGCCGTGCCCGAGGCGTTGATTGCCAGGTTTTGTCGGCCGAAACGGCGGAAATGGCGTTTCGCACCGGTCTAGTATCCATTGCTGAAGGGTAGTTCCATGCGTCCCGGTGTTTCGCTGCTGATGGGTTGTATTGTTCCTTCGTTGCTGGTCGTGAGCGATGGGCATGCGAAACCGACACGGTTGATGTCGCTTCGGATCGCAGCGGATCATCGTCGACTTGAAACCGCCAACGGTGAGCCATTTTTTTTGGTGGGTGACACCGCCTGGGAGATCTTCCACCGCCTCGACCGCAGGGACGCAAAAACCTACATCCAAACGCGTAAGCGTCAGGGGTTCAACGCGATTTTGGCGGTGGCACTCCCGGAAATTTCAATCGCAAGTGAGCCCAACGCCCACGGCGACTTTCCGCTCCTCGAGAAAGATCCGTTGCGAGCCGCGACAACGCCCGGAGCAGATCCCGCAAACCTTGTTGCCTACGATTTTTGGGATCATGTGGATTACATCGTCGACGAATCCAATCGCAGCGGGCTCTACGTTGGGCTGGTTCCTAGTTGGGGCAGATGGGTCAATGATGAGAAAGATCGCATCTTCAACGACGGCAATGCCCGATCGTGGGGGCAGTTCATTGCGAAACGATTTGCGCGCAAGGGTGTGTTTTTTATTCTTGGTGGCGACCGACATCCGAGGGGTTTTGAGTCGGTGTGGCGCGCGATGGCTCAGGGTCTGCAGGAAGGTGCAACTGCCCTTGGATTGCCCTTGCCAGTCATGACCTTTCATCCCGGAGCCGCGTCGTCGGTACCATTTTTTCACGAGGATAACTGGCTTGGTTTCAACGCCACGTATTCGGGGCACGGCAAACCAGGCGAGGTGAGACCCTGGAAGCTCATCGAAGCGGCGTATGCAAAATCTCCGGCCAAGCCTGTTTTGGATCTCGAACCGATCTACGAAGACATCGCCTTCGGGATTGCCACCTTCGAGCACGGATACTCATCCGCCCGTGATGTGCGACGGACCGCTTACTGGGATGCCCTGGCGGGTGCGTGTGGCGTGCTTTATGGCAACCAGTCGACGTGGCAAATGTGGGAAGACAAACACAAACGCATTTTTGGGCCGCTGATGCCGTGGCAGGCATCGCTGACCCGCGAGGCCGCCCACCAGATGCAGTGGGTACACAAGTTCGTGCTTGCACGTCCACTTGCCAATCGTATTCCAGATCAGAGCCTCATCACTCAGAACAGCGATGACGTTCTTCATCAATCTGCCGCCCAGGGGCCCGGGTATATTCTGGCTTATTCACCGATGGGGCGTCCGCTGCACATTGACCTATCGCGTTTTGACGCAGCGAGTGTCAAGGCCACCTGGTTCGATCCCAGGACGGGTCGAATGGAGCCCGGTGGTGAATTCGACAACCCAAAGTCTATCCATGTTTTTAAGGCTCCGGCCGAGGGGGATGGCGCGGACTGGGGCCTCATCCTCGACGGTTTACCTAAAACCCACTGAGGGCGCCTCGATCTGGATCACAGGGGCGGGTCCCCCCTCCGAATAGGCATTCCCATAGGACCCAACAGGGCTCAATATGCCTTCCATGCGGGCAATAACACGAACCGGCGCAGGTTGTACCTTTTGGATGGGAACCCTGGTCGCCCTGGGAAGTCCGGTCGCTTTTGCCGCGCCGCCGGTAGACTTTGCCCGGGACATCGCACCGATATTCGCGCAGCACTGCGTATCGTGTCACGGCGCAGTAAAACAAAAGGCCGCGCTTCGCCTCGACGTGCGCAAGCAATCGCACTACGAAGAGGGATTGTTGGTTCCTGGCAATCCGCAAAAGAGCGAGCTATTCAAGTTGCTCGTCACCAAGGATGCCGACGAGCGGATGCCCCAGGGCGAGGGCACGAAACAGCTCTCCGAGGTTGAGCTTGCAACGATCTCGGCCTGGATCGAACAGGGCGCACTGTGGCCAGCGACCCTGGACGCCACGGCCGTCAAATTACACTGGTCTTACGTACCCCCGATTCGTCCTGCGCTTCCCGCTGTCAAACAAAAGACCTGGGTGAAAAATCCCATCGACGCTTTTGTCCTGTCCCGACTTGAGAAGGAAGGCCTGGCGCCGCAGTCGCTTGCGTCACGGGAAACGTTGTTGCGGCGGTTGTATCTGGATCTGATCGGTTTGGCGCCGTCCCCCGCCGAGGTCGATGCGTTCTTGAACGATCAAAGTCCGCGTGCGGTGCAAAAGGTTGTCGACAGGTTGTTGTCGCGCCCGGCCTACGGTGAACGCTGGGCTCGTCTTTGGTTGGATCTGGCGCGCTATGCCGATTCCGACGGGTTCGAGAAAGACGGACCGCGTTCCATGTGGCCCTATCGAGACTGGGTCGTGGGTGCCTTTAATGCCGATCTGCCTTTTGATCAATTCACGATTCAACAACTCGCGGGCGACATGCTGCCGGGAGCCACGGTTGAACAAAAAGTTGCAAGCGGCTTTCACGCCAACAGCATGCTCAACAAGGAGGGTGGGGTGGATCCGGACGAGGCGCGCTTCGACGTACTGGTTGATCGGGTGAACACAACGGGTTCCGTTTGGCTCGGGTCAACCGTTGGCTGCGCGCAATGCCACAACCACAAATACGATCCCATTTCGGCCAAGGACTATTACCGGCTGATGGCCTTTTTCGACAACATCGAAGTGGTGCATGGAAATCCCGATGGACGCAATCGGCCGCAGTCGGAGCCTCAGTTGCGATTGCCGAGCGCAACGCAGGCAGTGGCGCTCAGGCGCATCGAAGCCGCGATTGCCGAACAGAAACGCATCATGGAGGCCGACACCGACGAAGTGCGCGCTGCCGAAGCGGTGTGGGTCGCAGAGCGGCGCGCGATGTATCGGTCATTCGACCCGCTCGTGGGCAGACTCAAGGCGGAAAGTGGTGCGCGCGTGACCCTCAGCCGTGACAATGCGTACATCATCGGCGGGAAAAACCCGCCCAAGGAGCGCTACGTCCTTGAGGCGCGTGTTGCGAAAGACGCACTTTCGGTGCTGCGCCTTGAGGCGCTTGCCAATCCGTCGTTGCCAGAGCTTGGTCCCGGTCGTGCGCCCAATGGTTCATTCGTTGTGACACGGTTGCAGGTATTCGCCGCACCCGCCCTTGACCCAAAACGCAAGGTCGAAGTCACCTTGTCCGAGCCGCTCGATACGGCCGCGAACCCAACCTCGCCGATTTCGGCGGTTCTCGATACGGATTCCGAATCGGGTTGGGCGCCGGGTGACACGCCTGGATTGAGCCACATGGCCAGCTTCAAGATGGCAGTGGATGGGAAACCCGTCGGATTCCCGGGTGGTACGCTTCTTACGGTGCAAATCGAGCACCAGTCGATGCACCCGCAACATCAGCTTGGTGCGCTCAGGGTTTCGACTTCCACCAACGCGGAGGCCGTCAACATTCTCAAGATGCCGCGGGCAATCCGGTCCTTCATCCAGGTGCCAGAATCAGGCTGGTCTGACGACGATCGTCGATCGTTGCGCGAACACTTTCGCGAAAAGTCGCAAATTTTCGCAGCGCAACGCAAGGCCATCGCGGCATTCAATGACGAGATCACCGCGCTTGAGGTACCCACGACCCACGTCATGCACGAGAAGCTGAACCACGAGAGGCCAAGCACGTTCCTGCGCGAACGGGGCGCCTTTACGAGTCCTGCCGAAAAAGTTTTCGCAAACACACCGGCGATTTTGCCCCCGCTGCGAGAAGATTTACCCGGCAATCGACTCGGCCTCGCGCGTTGGTTGGTGAGCAAGGACAATCCGCTGACTGCCCGGGTGATGATGAACCGAATCTGGGAGACGGTGTTTGGACGCGGCATCGTTGCCACCGTCGAGGACTTTGGTACTCGCGGTGATCCGCCCTCGCATCCGGAGTTGCTCGACTGGTTGGCGACCGAGTTTGTCGAGCAGGGTTACAGCTTCAAGAAGATGCTTCGGACGATGGTGTTGTCGGCGTCTTATCAGCAATCGTCACACGTATCGCCCGTGGCGCTTGAAAAAGATCCCTACAATATACTCGTGTCTCGCGGTCCGCGTTTTCGCGTCGAGGCCGAGATGGTTCGCGATCTGGCGCTTGCGGCCAGTGGTTTGTTGTCAACCAAGATGGGCGGGCCACCGGTCATGCCGCCGCAGCCCGATGGCATCTGGGATGTGCCCTACAACAACAGCAAATATAGCTGGAATACTGCCACCGGCCCGGATCGTTTCAGGCGCGGGATCTACACTTTCTTGCGTCGCTCGGCACCCTACCCGTTGATGACAACGTTTGACGGAACCTCACGCGAGGTCTGCGCGGTCAAACGCATTCGCACCAACACGCCCTTGCAAGCGCTGAATTTGCTCAACGATCCCGCGTTCGTCGAGATCGCGCGGGGTCTTGGGGATCGCATGGTCCGCGAAGGCGGTAAGGCGTTAAAGTTGCGCCTGGCGTATGGCTTTCGCCTGGTTACGGGACGCTTGCCAACAACAACGGAAACCGAACGTCTTGCAAAGTTGTTCGATTCAGAACGCCAACGGTTCAAAAAATCAGGCACGGCATCACAACTACTTGCAATGACCCGCGCAGCGGAAACGCCCTTGCCGAACCAAATGCTCGCAGCAGACGAACAGGCCGCCTACACCCTGGTCGCCAACGTGTTGCTCAACCTCGATGAGATGCAGACCAAGGAATAAGCACCATGGACAACAAGGCGATCACACGGAGACATTTCTTTAAACAGACGGGGCGCAATGCCGGCTTTGGCATCGGCGCGTTTGGACTCGGCAACCTGCTGGCACGCGACGGTTTGGCTGCGAGTGACACGCCCAACGTTCGAGGCCTCAGTGGGTTGCATTTTCCCGCGCGCGCCAAAAACATCATTTACCTTTTCATGGCCGGGGCGCCCAGCCAGCTCGACTTGTTTGATCACAAGCCGCTCTTAAACCGCATGAACGGTGAGGCGTGTCCTGAAAGTCTCATCAAGGGTGAGCGCTTTGCGTTTATCAAGGGCCGCCCACGTTTGCTCGGCAGTCCCTATGCTTTCAAAAAGTACGGCAAATCTGGTCTCGAGGTATCGGAGTTGATGCCGCACACCGCCCGCATTGTGGACGATATCGCGTTTGTGAAATCGATGCACACGACGCAGTTCAACCATGCGCCGGCGCAGTTGTTCATGAACACGGGCCACCAGATCATGGGCCGTCCGAGCATTGGCGCCTGGCTCAGCTACGGCCTTGGCTCCGAAAACCAAGATCTTCCCGGCTTTGTTGTGTTGCTGTCGGGACAAAATGCCCCCGACGGCGGCAAATCGTGCTGGGGTGCCGGTTATCTGCCCACGCTTTATCAGGGTGTTCAGCTGCGCAGCAAGGGTGATCCGGTGCTGTATCTCTCCAATCCCGATGGGGTCAACGCCTCGGCACGCCGCAATACGCTTGATGCTGTCAACGACTTGAATCGCATTCACCGCGATGAACTGCACGATCCAGAGATCGATACCCGCATTGCGTCTTACGAAATGGCTTATCGCATGCAGACGAGTGTGCCGGATCTGATGGACATCTCGAAAGAGCCGAAATCCGTGCATGAGGCCTACGGTACCGAGCCCGGCAAATCTTCCTTTGCCAACAACTGCCTGCTTGCGCGCCGCCTGGTCGAGCGGGGCGTGCGCAGCATTCAGTTGTTTCACCGAGGCTGGGATCACCACGGCTCGTCGCTCGATGTGGATCTATTGCACGCGTTGCCGGAACGCTGCCGCGAAGTGGATCGAGCGGGCGCCGCGCTCGTGTCGGATCTCAAACAGCGCGGACTGCTCGACGAGACGCTGGTTGTGTGGGGCGGTGAGTTTGGTCGCACCGCAATGAACGAAGAGCGTTCCGGATCCAAGCTGCTCGGCCGGGATCATCATCCCCGCGCCTTCACCATGTGGTGTGCCGGCGGCGGAATTCGCCCGGGTACGGTCGTGGGTTCAACCGATGAGTTCGGCTACAACATTACCAACGATCCTGTTCATGTTCACGATCTACACGCCACGCTCCTGCACCAGATGGGTGTCGATCATGAACGTCTCACGTTCCGCTTCCAGGGCCGCGACTACCGCCTGACCGACGTGCATGGCACCCTGGTCAAGCAGCTCGTGGCCTGATACGACATCAGTTGTTCGAACTGGCGACCGTCATCAGCGTGGTACCACTCACCGATCCAAGGGTGGCTGTGATCGTGGATGTGCCGGCAACAAGAGCCGTGGCCCAGCCCCGTGCGCCGTCGACATTCGAGATCGATGCCACCGTGGTATTGCTGGATCGCCAGGTCGCCTGGCTGGTCACGACACCCGTCGTGTTGTCGCTCAACGTTGCGGTTGCGATAAAGTATTCCACCGCATTGACGACGGTCGTCGGTGTTGCCGGGGTGATGGCGATGGACATGATCGTGGCGGGCGAGATTGTCACGCTGGTCTGTCCGACGATTGTCCCGCTTGTTGCCCTCACGCTTGTCGTACCCACATTCAGCGCGGTCAACAAGCCCTCCGATCCATCGGCGTTGGAAATAGAAGCCAGGTTGGAATCGACGACCTCCCAGGTGGTTGTCGCGGTCAAGTCTTGGGTAGATTGGTCCGTGTAGGTTCCGGTGGCGGTGTATTGCATCGTGAGACCTTTGGGGGTCGTCTGTGCTGAAGACGTTACCGCAATGCTCGCGAGCGTCTCGTTCGTCACGGTGATTGAGGCCATGCCCGACTTGCCATCTAACGACGCCGAGATATTTGCGTTGCCCACGGCGACTGCGGTCACCAATCCCTCGCTGCCAGCGCCATTTGAAACGGTTGCCGCAACCATGTTGTTCGTGTCCCATGTAACCTGATCGGTGATGTCGATGACCGAGTTGTCGCTGTAGGTACCCAAGGCTAAAAACATCTGTGTGGTACCCTTGGCAATGGACGCCCGCGCGCGAGAGACTGCGATGGTGTTGAGCACGGCGTCTGAAACCGTGAGGGTTGCGGTTCCCGACACGTTGCCAATTGTGGCTGTGATGGTGGAAGGTCCCTCCGTCACCGTGCTGGCCAGACCTGCGCTGCCGCTGGCGTTGGAAATCGTGGCCACGCCTGTCATTGACGATGTCCAGGTCACCACATCGGTGAGATCCGCACTCGTGTTGTCGCTATAGATACCAATGGCGACGAACTGTTCATCCAGGCCGTTTGGCGTGGTCGGGTTGGGCGGTGATACCTGAATCTGGTTCAACACGGCGTCGGTGACGGCCATGACGGTGGTGGCCGAGAGATTGCCCAGTGTCGCCGTGATGGTCGAGGAACCAATCGACGCCGCGGTCGCACGTCCGTTTGAGCCGCTGGCATTTGAGATGGTGACGGCAGCCATGGACGATGACCAGGTCACGCTTGTCGTGATGTTTTGGGTGGTGTTGTTGCTGAACGTTCCCGTCGCGACGAACGGAACGTCTCGACCCTTGGCGACCGATGGTGTGGAAGGGGTGATGGAGATCGCATTCAAGACTGCTGGCGTGACGCCGATGCTCGTCGTTCCCGTGACGCCCTGGTAGGTGCAGAACACGCTGGTGTCGCCGACGCCGACGCTATCGGTCAAGCCCTTGTTGTTGACGGCATTGCTGACCGTTGCAACGTTGCTGTCGAGCGTGCCCCACGTTCCCAGATCGGTCAGCACATGGTTGCTGGTGTCGGAATAAACGCCAACGGCGGCCATCTGTTGTGAATAACCAAGCGGCAGGCTTGGTGCCACCGGTGCCAGCGTGATCGAGGTCAAGGTCGCGTTGTTGACGGTCAAATCTGTGGATCCAACAATTGCGCCCACCGTTGCCGATATAACCGTAGCACCGACGGACACCGACGTGGTGAAACCACGCGTGCCAACACCATTCGAGACCGTGGCGGCTGCCATGGATGATCCCCATGTCGCGGTGCTGGTCAGATTCTGGGTGCTGCCATCGGTATAAGATCCCGTGGCGGTGAATCGAATCCGAACACCCACCGGAATCGAGGGCGTACTTGGTGTGACCGCAATGGTTGTGAGTGTTGCAGCGGTTACCGTCAAGACGGTTGATCCCACAACGTTGCCGACGGTGGCGCTGATCGTGGTGTCACCTTCGACCAAGGCGGTGGCAAGGCCTTCCGAATCGTCGGCGTTGGAGATTGTTGCGACCCCACCGACGGATGATGACCAGGTCGCGGTCACGGTCAAATCCTGGGTGGAGTTGTCCGTGTACCGACCGGTCGCAGCGAACTGCTGGGTCGTTCCCTTCGCGATGGAGGGTGTGGCAGGTGTGACACCAATCGACACGAGCGTCGCCGGTGTCACGGTGAGCACGGCCGAATCCTGAATGTTGCCAAGGGTCGCCGTGATGGTAGAATCGCCCTGCGCGAGGCCGGTAGCTTCACCTTCAGAATCGGCAGCATTGGACACCACGGCGATGCCGATCATCGAAGAGGACCAGGTCACCTCATCGCTCAGGTCTTGGGTGCTCTGGTTGGTGTAAGTTCCGGTCGCGACGAACGTCTGGGTTGTTCCGTTTGCAATGCTCGCGGTGTTCGGTGTGACCGCGATCGATATCAGCGTTGCGGCGCTCACATTGAGGGTCGTGGTCCCGGCAATCGATCCGAGCGTTGCCGAAATGGTCGAAGAGCCAACCGTCAGACCTGTGGCAAGGCCTTCGTCCTCGTCGGCATTGGAAATCACGGCGACTGCCGTGTTCAGCGAACTCCAGGCCACCGTCGTCGTTAGATCTTGAGTGGAGTTGTCCGTGTAGCGGCCGGTGGCCGTGAACTGTCGTGTGGTTCCTGCTGCGGTCGAAGGATTGGTGGGGTCGATCGAGATCGAGGCCAGTGCCGCTGCCGAAACGGTGAGCACCGTGGGGCCGCTGATATTTGACAAGGTCGCGGTCACGATCGTGTCGCCGACGCTCACGGTGTCGGCCTGCCCCTTCGAGCCGGGTGTATTCGAGATGGTCGCCACGGCCGGAACAGACGATCCCCACAAAACAAGAGAGGTGATGTTGTGGGTGCTGTTGTCGTTGTAAGTTCCCGTCGCAGTGAACTGTGGTACGGTACCAAGCGGTGCGGTCGGGCTGGCTGGCGTCACCGCAACGGAGACGAGGGTTGCGTTGGTGATGGTCAACGTGGTGTTGCCGACGATTGCGCCAAGGGTTGCAAAAATTGTTGCGGAGCCGGGGGCGATGCCCACCGCCACGCCCTCGGTGCCGTCAGCGTTCGAGATCGTGGCGACGTTGGGCGCGTTGCTCGACCAGGTGACCTGCGTCGTGAGATCTTGCGTGGTGTTGTCCGTGTACGTTCCCGTCGCTGTGTAGGCGTTTTCGATGTTGATTGGCAATGCGAGTCCAGGTGGCGTTACCGAGATCGAGGTCAGTGTGGCCGCGGTGACGGTCACGGTGGTCCCGCCGACAATGGCGCCCACGGTTGCCGTTACGGTGGTGGTGCCTTCAAGCACCGCGGTCAAGCGACCTTCGGTATCGAGTGCACCGGATACCGTGGCCACACCGGGCATGGTCGAGTTCCAGGTGACCGAGGCCGTCAAATCCTGCGTGGTGTTGTCGGTGTAGGTACCGATCGCTGTGAGTTGATCATTGGTCCCCTTCGCAAGCGTGGGGTTGGTTGGCGTGACCGCAATCGAAGCCAGGGTCGCAGCCGACACCGTCAAGGTGGTTGAACCCGAGATGGCGCCAAGGGTCGCCGTGATGACCGAGCTTCCCTCGAGCGCTGAACTCGCAAGGCCTTCGGTATCGGACGCATTCGAGATCGTCGCAGTGGCCGGCGTTCCCGATGCCCAGGTCACAAGGTTCGTGAGATCCTGGGTGCTGTTGTCGGAGTACGTTCCTGTTGCGACGAACCGTTGATCGGTGCCCTTGGCGATGGAGGGTGTGGCTGGCGTGACCGCAATCGAGGAAAGGGTTGCCGAAGAAACCGTCAACGTCGTGGTCCCGACGATGGTACCGGAGGTCGCGGTGATGGTCGTTGTCCCGGCGGCCACCGAGGTTGCAAGGCCGTGGCTGTTGGCCGCATTGGAGATGGTGGCAAAATTGGTGCTGGCCGATGCCCACGTCGTCGTGTCGGTCAGATCTTGGGTTGTGTTGTCGGTATAGGTGCCGGTTGCGGTAAATTGCTGAGCGGTGCCGTTCGCGATCGTTCGCAGGGCCGGTGCGACTTCAATCGTCGCCAATGTTGCCACCGTGACCGTGAGCGTTGTCGACGCGTTCACGATACCGATGGTTGCGGAGATAACGGTTGTTCCGACCGCAAGGGTCGTCGCATTGCCTTCGCTATTCGCCGCGTTCGAGATCGTGGCCGTGGCCACGGTGGCCGAGCTCCAGGTCACCGCATCGGTCAAGTCTTGGGTGGTGTTGTCGCTATAGGTTCCGGCTGCGGTAAAGGCCGCAGGTCTTCCCAGAGGGACCGAGGGCGTCGTCGGAGATACCGAGATTGACACGAGGGTGGCTGGCGTCACGGTCAGGTTGGTGGTGCCCGCGATGGCGCCAACCGTGGCACTAATGGCGGACGTTCCAACCCCGACGCCGGTTGCAAGACCACCATTGCCCGTGACGGTTGCAATGTTCGCCAGGCTCGAAGACCAGATCACGCTACCGGTCAGATCTTGTGTGGAATTATCAGAGAACGTTCCCGTTGCGGTGAATTGCTGAGTCGTACCGCGTGCAACGCCTGGGTTGGGCGGCGTCACGGCGATGGAAACCAACGTCGCTGCCGTCACGGTCAGTGTGGTGGATCCCTTTACCGCGCCGAAAGTTGCCTCGATCGTTGTCATGCCAGCCGCGAGGGTGGTGGCACGGCCGGGGCTTGCGACGGTCGCAATGGCGGGTGCGCTCGAGGTCCATGCTGATCGGTCCGAGACATCCTGTGTGCTGTTATCCGAGAATGTCGCCGTGGCGGTGAAATTCACCGTGCTGCCGGATGCCGTGGACGGGGTGGTGGGTGTCAACGCAATTGAAACGATGGTCGCCGGACTGACGTTCAGTGTTGCGGTTCCCGAGACGGTACCAAGCGAAGCGGTGATGGTGCTGGTTCCTGCCGACACTGCCGTTGCGACGCCAGCGGCTACGGTGGCAATCGTGGGTACCGAGCTTGTCCAGGTAACCTGTCCGCTCAGATCGCGGGTGGTGTTGTTGGAATAAGATCCGGTTGCAATGAATGCCTGCGTTGTGCCGACGGCAATGCTCGGATTCACTGGCGTGACCGCGATGCTGGTCAAGGTCGCCGCGACGGCGTCGACAGTGACCACCGCCGAGGTGCTAAAGCCCTTGTAAGTCGCAACCACGAATGACGAACCAAGGGCAATGCCGACGCCGTTACCCGAGGCATCCACGGTCAAGACAGCAGTGTCCGATGAGACGTAGGTCGCCGCTTCGGTGACATCAGCGGTCTTTCCATCCTTCAACATTGCCGAAACTGTGAATTGAACCGTATCACCCGGTCGAATCGACGCGTCGGTTGGACTGATTGCAATCTGCAACACTGCCGGTGAACTCGAACTGGACGAACAGTTGGCCACCGCAGCAATTGCCGCCACGCCCAGGACCGCCCTCAAAAACGAAACTGCACCCAATTGCCTCAAGGTCATGTTCTTCATGCGTCTGTCCGCTATCGGCGGGCAATCCGGCGTCCTTGACCGTTTCGGCTCAAGTATTTTGGCGAATAACGCAGCGCAACCGCTCAAGCTTTTCCCCGGTTCCTCCGATCGCCCAATGTCCGAAATTGGTTCCATCGCAAGAAAACCCAGTGGGCGAGCGGTTTGGGCGGTATCTCCTGCTCGAGCGAATCGGCAGGGGTGGGATGGCGGAGGTGTTTCGCGCTGTGGCGCAGGGCGTCGAAGGCTTTCAAAGGGTCTTCGTCATCAAGCGCATCCTTCAGGACAAATCGGCCTCCCGCGAGTTCATCGACATGTTCATCAGCGAGGCGCGCGTCAGTGCCTTGCTGAATCACCCCAATATCGTCCAGATTTACGATTTCGGTCAGGTCGGTGGCAGTTACTTTCTCTCGATGGAGTACCTTCGGGGTAAGGATCTCATTAACGTCATGCGCAAGCTGCGCACCTCGGGGGCCCAGCTGGATCCTTCGATTGCTGCCTACATCGCGCAGCAGGTGGCGCAGGCCCTGCACTATGCCCATTCCATGTCGGGTCAGGGGGGGCAATCGCTCGGCATCGTCCACCGCGACGTGAGTCCTTCAAACATCATGTTGCTGCGAGCCGGTGGCGTAAAGCTCCTCGATTTTGGCATAGCCCGCGCTGAACTTGGCGATAAACCCGCGGAGCTCGCCGAGGGCAGCTCGACCATCATCAAGGGCAAGCTGAGTTACTTGTCGCCCGAACAGGTCCGTGCCGAGCCCGTGGACGCCCGCTCCGATATCTTTTCGCTCGGCGTCTGCCTCTGGGAAATGCTGACAGGGCGTCGGTTGTTCTTTGACGAGACGGATCGTCAAACAATGCGCAATGTGCTCGAACGTCCGATCATTCCACCCTCGATGAAACGGATTGATGCGCCAACAGCCCTCGATTACATCGTGCTGCGAGCGCTCGAACGTGAGCCCTCGCGCCGCTACAACACGGCCAGGGAAATGGCCGACGAACTTGACACCTATCTGACCGAGCTCAATTTCTCGCCCTCGCAAGTCCCGCGCATGCTCGACGGGCTTTTCGGCGAAGATGCGGGGCAATTCGAGGCACAACTTCCCGATGCGTCGCAAAGTGGGATGTGGTCCGTCGCTGCTTCCGAGGGATCCCTGGCCGCCTCGCTGTCTTCGGCCTCAGTGCAACCCGTCTCTTTTGATGCAGGGGCTGCGCTTCCCGCATCACAGTCGCCGCACCGATCGGGTCTATCCCGGGGAGCCATCCTGGCCATGGCAGGCAGTGGTGTTGCATTTGCTGCCGCCATTGGTTTGTTTCTCGCAACCGGACGCACGGGTTCGCCCCCCGTCGCACCGATGACAGCGGTGGCCCCTGCCTCCA
>JAYUPZ010000660.1:0-11683 GCA_043759805.1 Myxococcales bacterium
CCTCCGGTGTATTTGAGCGCCCGTCGTCCCTGGTGGCGAATTGTCCCGAGGAAATCGAGGCACTGATTGTGCGATTGATGGATCCCGATCCCGGGAAAAGATTTTCGGACATGCGCGCCGTGGGGCGAACGTTGTTGCCGTTTACGTCGACGAGAATACGCAGCGTGTGGACCGAGCACTATGTTGCACCCGATGCGATATCGGCGGATGCATCGGCTCACCCTTTGGGAACCGACGGCGCGACGACGGACGTGATGCCGAAGATCTCAATGGACGCCGCACTCAATCGCGCGGAGTCAGGGGCCAAAACGGAGGCGGAGCGCGTCGGTGCGACAGCAATATTTACCACCGAGAACGCCGATCCGCTTTCGCCCACACGAACCCGCGCCCACGTCGCTAATCCGGCGGCCGATGCAACGGCGATTCAACCGATGCGACGCCCCTCCTCACGCTGGTTGCCTTTGATAACCATCGGCGTGCTTGTCTCGGCGATGCTCATTTGGTTTATGGTGCGTGGCGATCGAAAAATGTCCCCACGCCCTGTCATGTCGACACCGCCAATGTTGCCCGCAACACGATCGGATCTCGAGACCGCACCAACACCGGCACCGGTCTCAACAACGGAATCCGTGACAAAACCAGAGAACGAAGCGCCAAAGACGATGCCAAAGAAAGTGCGAAAAAGAATTGGAACCGGCAAGGTCTACTACACCCCGGAAGGCGTACCGGTCATTTGACATGGGTTCTTGACTCGGGCTGGGCAAGAAGGGAAGTTCCTGCCGTGTTGAAAATTCGACCGCTGTTCACTGCGACGTTGCTTGCGGCATCGTTGATGTTCGTCACAAGCCGAGGATTGGCTGCCGAAAAGCAGCAGGTCGCCGTCGTCGATCAATTCGAGGCCACCGAAGAGGTAAATCGAGACGTCCGCAACGCAATCGAGCGTTCTTTCAACCTGCTTGATGCGGATTTGATCCCACATGCGTTTCTTTCCCAACAGATGCAGGCCTGCAACGACGACACGTGCCGAATCGAAGTCGCACGCCTCGCCGGAGCGGACTACGTTTTCGTGATACGGGGCAAACACGATACGCAGGCGTTTGAACTGCACACTCAGGTTTGGAGTGGCGCCACGGGCCGACGGCTGGGTGAAACCGAAAAGTCGTGTGCGCTTTGCACGCTCAAGGAATTGTTCGCAGCGGCTGAAGATCACGTCGCTACACTGCTGAGCCGGGCACGCACAGCCCCTGATTCCTCGCCGGTTGATACCGCAGAAAAAGTGTCGAGTCGACCAACCTGGATCGGCTGGACCGCCGCGGTGGCAGGCGCCGCAATCGCTACGACCGCAGGTATCTTGTGGGCCGAAGACGGCTCGTGTTCTGCTTCCTCGGCTGGCGCGTGCCAGCACCGCAACAATTCCCCGGGAGGATCCGCCCTACCCTGGGTCACGATCGGGGCCGCGCTTGGTGCGGGGGTGGGCGTGTTGATGATCAGTGGCACCTTCTGAGTCGAACGGTTTAGTCAGGGCGCTGGACAGCCGATCGGTTTGTCACTGAGTGCCACATCGTCGATCCACAGCGTGACCGGTTTGGTTTGCGTGTTCGAGTGGCGAAAACCAATCTTCGTATACTGAATCTCTGGAAGGTACCAGACGCCGTTGGTGATGTTCCAGTTGGGCACACAGGCCGCAGCGGCCGTATCGTAAAGGAAGGAGAACTGCTGCAAAGCCTTGCCATTCACGTTCCATCCGTACTGCAAAATGTCGTTTTCATCGATTTTGAATTCGATGCAGTTCCACTGCTTCAAAGGCAGCGTCAGGGGCGCAGCTTTGGTGCAATCGCTTCGACCCTTGCCGCTTGTGTCGTCGCCGAATAGCTGCATCTTGTAGGTCGAATCGGCGAATCCACCGACCGAGTAGAAGCCGTTGATGTTGAAGCCGCCACCCTTGATCAAACCGTGGTGTGCGGCGAGATCCCAGTGCGGCACATCGGTGCCCTTTCCAGGAAAATTCTCCATCCAGACCATGAACCGCAGGTAGGCTGTCTTGCGGGTCCCCTTCAGGACCTTGTCGCTGGCAAGACGAATGGTCGCGTCTCCGCTGGCCGAGACGATTTTAATCGACTTCTTTCCGCTATTCGCCTTCTCGGTCGAAACCTTGACCTTGCCTTCGCCATTTCCGCTCCACATGCCAGCGGGAACGCCTCCTTCGGGGTCGGCCTCGAAATCGTGGCTAAACAGGGGGGCTGGGTTTGAAGGCGTGCCGCCCGTGTTCGCAACCGTACCACCTGTGTTTGCAATTGTGCCGCCGGTCGCTGGGGTGCCGCCTGTGTTGTTTTGCGTTCCACCTCCACCGCCACTGGCCTTTGTACCGCCCGTGATCGCCGGAGATCCGCCTTCATTGCTCTGGCCGGCGCCGCCGCCCGCTGCCGATTGACCTGCACCACCACGCGATCCCGAACCGTCATCACCGGCTTTTCCGCCGCCCGGATCGGAGGAGCTGGTGCCGCAGGCCCAAAGACCCAGGGCCAAGATCGACAGGAAACTGCTGGAATACCCGGTTGAAATACGCATTACCCAGCTTCGCACTGCCGGGTTTTTCGGCGAATTGACGAAGGGATACGGCGCGAGGGCGTTTGATCAGAACAAATCGACAAACGGGGGTTGCGCGGGTCGGAGATATCTAATATCTCACACCTCAAATTGGCCATGGCTACTAAAATCTCCCGCAATGTTGTCCCCCTTTTCCTCGTTCTCTCGGCGCTGGCGTGTCAAACGCAAAACAACGACGAGATCTGCGATCCTAAAAAAATGGCGAGCGCGTGTGCGGCCGGTTTTAAATGCGACGAGGTGTATGCCAATGAGACGTTCTTGACCTGCATCCCGATTGAAAATGGAAACGCGGATGGAGGCTTCGATGCGGAGCCCAAGACGCCGGTCGATGGCAAGCTGGACACACCTTCCCCTGACGCTGACGCGGTCGATCTCGGGATCAATGTGGCGCCGCCAGAGTGCGACATGGACAGGGATTGCGTTGGCAAAGCGGGTGGACCCGTGTGTACGAAAGGCAGCTGCGCCCCGTGTAAGTCATCTGTCCAGTGCGGGATGATCTCTCCCACCCAGCCGCTTTGCGAAACACAGAATGGTCTGTGTGTGGAATGTATCGACAACACGGCTTGCGCGGGTAAACCGGGCCGTGAGCTTTGCGACAAAAGCACGGGCATGTGCGTCGGGTGCAAGGCAACCGCCGACTGCATGCCCTTTGCATCAACCCGACCCGAGTGCGCAGTAGACACGGGTGCATGTGTGGAATGCCTGGGTCACGCGCAGTGTGCAACCAAGGCAGGCCGGCCTGTTTGTGAAGCAAAAACCGGGACCTGCGTGAAGTGTGGCGATTCATCCGAGTGTGCGACGGCAAAGCCCGCGCAACCGGTCTGTTCGGAGACATCCGGCGACTGTGTCGAGTGTCTTGGTCCCGCGCATTGTCGTGGCAAACTGGGAACCCCCATCTGTAGCTCTGCCTCTCAGTCGTGTGTGCGTTGCAGCGCAAGTGCGGATTGCGCCGCCGCGAGTTCGCTTACGCCCATCTGTATTGTCGGGACCGGCGAATGCATGGAGTGCGGTGCGGACACGGATTGTACTGATTCCACCAAACCCCTTTGCGGCGCGGGCGTGTGCGTGGCGTGTGACAAGGCGCAAGGAAAGACCTGCGATGGGAGGCCGAATACGCCCAAGACCTGTGATGCCACAACGGGTCGCTGCGAGGAATGCGTGGGCAACACGAATTGCACAAGTCTGTCGGCGCCGCTGTGTAAAAATAAGAAATGTGTCCCCTGCGAAATCGACAGTGAGTGCGTCGCCCGAAATGGGGCGGACCCGGGCGTCTGTTTGGCGTCGGGCGCGTGTGCGACGGATGAAGATGTGGTTTACGTGCAGCGAGTTGCGGCATGTACCGAATCGCGGGGACAGGGGGGCACAAGGGCTAAACCGTATTGCGATCCAAGTGACGCGTTCTCTTCATTGACGGCCAATCGCAGTACGATCTTGATTCGGGGCCCTGCGTTCGGGATCAACTACGCGGGTGTTCCGGGGACCTTGAACATTGTCGGGCAAGACAACGCATCCATGACGTCTGTTTTCCAGACGGGTGGGATCTTGAATCTGCGAGACCTGCAGATTGGGCCATCCCTGGGCAAAGGCATAGAGACGACGGGCGTGGCAACACTTAACGCCGACCGACTCCTGGTTGTCGAGAACTCGTTGGGTGGAATCGTCACGAAAGCGCTCAACGGAAACGCTCCAAATTTCGATATCCGCAACACGATCATTGCGAAAAACGGTGATGGGACATCCGTGACGCCGGGTGGACTCGTTCTCGCTGTCACCAACGGCGTGCATCGATTGACCCACGTGACCGTTTTCGACAACAATGGTCCCGGAATTATTTGTTCAAATGACATTCAGGCGGTCGGAATAATCGCATCCGACAACAGATTCGGAGACGACTCACCTCAGTGTGGGATCCCGGTCTGCTGCACCGGCAATCCGATGCTGACAGCCGACTATCACCTCACGTCGGGCTCAATGTGCATCGACAAGGTTCCCGCCAACATGTCGCTCCCCCTCGACATTGACGGTAATGCCCGCCCCCAGGGCACCGCCTCCGATTGCGGCGCTGACGAGTTCGTTCCCTAACCCGCAGGTTTTGCGTTAGGCTCCCGGGCCATGCGCAAAGCTCCCTTGTTCCTTCTCCCCTTCGTTCTGTCGGCGGCCTCGTGTGCCGTGCTTGCCCCTCTGCCCACGTCACGGCATCTTGAGGTCCTGACCGAACAATCCGCGTTCGCCAAGGCACCGCCGGCTGAGTGGCCTACAGTTTCGCCGGAGAATCCCGCCACTGCCTCGGTGGACGTTGCCTGTGGCGTTGGACCTCGCACGTCGGCCGGATCAGTCTATGCCGCCGTGACGGTTACCGGACGGACCATGACGAGCGCTGTACCTCCCCTGAGCGTTTCGCTGGTTCTTGATCGCTCCGGCTCGATGAGCGGTAAGCCTTTCGACAATATGTTGCGCGCGGCCGAGGCCTTTGTGAATGCCTTCCGCGATGGCGATCGCCTGTCGGTTGTCGTGTTTTCGGACGGTGTTTACGAGGCGATTCCGCCGATTGAGATAACCCCCGCGACGCGCTCCGATGCCATCAAACGCGTGCGATCCCTACAAGACGGCGGAGGAACCTGGTTGTCGGGTGGCCTTCTCGGGGGCTATTTCGAGCTCTTCTCGCACTTTGTCGACTGGCAGGTCAGCCAGGTGGTGTTGCTTTCGGACGGCCAGCCCAACGTGGGTATCACCGATTCGAGCCAGCTCTTTTCCATTGCAGCGCGAGCTGCGGAACACGGCGTTGGCACGACGACAATCGGCTTTGGTCCGTTGCACGACGAGTTGTTGATGCAGGGCATGGCCGATGCGGGAGGCGGGACGTACTACTACGTCGGCGAGGCAGGCGACATACCGGCCATCTTCCAAAAAGAAGCCAACGCCATCTTGCGTACGGCGGTTCGCGGTACATGGGCGGTCATGGCAATCCCACCCGGGGTTGAAATAGAGGACGTCATCGGGTGGGACTACTTCATTTATGCAAATCAGCTCTACATCTTTGTCGGTGGCGTGCCCTACCAGGAGCAGCGCTTTGCTGTGATACGCATGAAGACCTCGCGCCCGATTGCCGGATCCTTGCCCATTGCGGTGTCGTACGCTGATGTCACTCGCCGCGGCAAGTTCGGTATCAATTGCGCGCCCGTCGTCGGGCCCAACGGCGGAAACGACGCCTGGGTCATCGAGGCCGCTGGTCGCGCTGAAGCTGCCTGGGGTCTGTCGGAAGCCATGGGTTGGGCCGATGCCGACAGCGAGGTTTATGCCATCTCTCAAATCTCCTACACCCGTGATCTCATCAAAGCATTGATGCCGCTTGCGCCCGCAGGATCGCTTGCCGACGAAGACGCATTGCTGGCAGGTGCGCAGGCGACACTCGGTATTGGTGTTGCGACGGAAGCATCGAATTCCATCATGGCCGGCGGACTTGGCGGATTGATGAACTTCGGTGCCAAGACCGTGGAACGTACCGCGACCGCCGCCGTTGTTGATTCGATCGACAAGAGCTTTCAACAGGCGATCCGACGCGGCATGCCCTTTGTTTATTACGGGAACAGTGGCGTTCGATACAGCGCACGGGGCCAGCGCGTCTTCAAGATGCACGAGGGCAGCAAGAACGCGAAGTACAAAAAGGCCCGTTTTGACGCCTATTTGATGATGCGCGTTCGCCTCCGATAACCCTGAGTTCAAAAAGCGATCATGTTTAAACCCTGGTTCGTTTTGGCGGTGTTGGCTGGAAGTTTTCACGGTCGCGTTGCCCTGGGTCAACCGACGGACAAGATCCGACTTGTCGTCATGGCCGACGACTTCGGCGCGAATCACGCGGTGAACGAAGGCACGTTGAATGCCTTCAAAAAGGGCGTGGTCACGACAACGAACGTCATCGTTCCCGCTGCGTGGCTACCCGAAGCCGTTGCCATGGCGAAAGAAAACCCCGGCCTTGATGTTGGAATCCACCTTGCGTTGACGAGCGAGTGGGAACTTTACAAGTGGCGCCCGCTGACGCGCCCCAAGACACTTGTCGATCGCGACGGCTTTTTCTTTTCGATGGTGTGGAAAAATTCGAAGTTTCCAGATGGCAACAGCATCCAGGAAAGTGGTCTTGATCTCGCCGAGGTCGAAGCCGAGTTGCGAGCACAGATAGAGCTTGCCCGTCGCAAGATTCCGCGGGTGTCCTACCTTTGGCCCCACATGGTGTTTTCGGGCTTGCGACCGGAATTGCGAAGTCTGGTCGACCGATTGGGCAAGGAGTACAACATCCCGAATTTCCAAACCGTCATCGATACGATGGGGCTGAAGTTTCTGTCACCGGGCTATAGCGGCCAGGATAGCGCGCAGGTGAAAGCCGACAAACTCATCGCGGCACTTGAGTCGATTGGCCCCGGCACATGGTTGATGGTCGATCACGCCTCGATCGACAGCGATGAAATGCGTGCGATGTCTCACGCTGGCTTCGATTGGGTTGCAAAAGATCGCTCGGGAAACATGAAGATGTGGATGGATCAAGGCGTGCAGGCTATCTTGAAAAAGCGCGGGATCGAGCTGATTTCGGCCGGCAAGATCTGCAGCGAATACCTGCAGAAGAACTGATTACTGCATCGACGCCGGCTGGCCTGGCAATATTAGGCGACCGCCTGTATCAACGAGGTTCTCGCCGTCAAAACGCAACACGGATAGATCGCTCCCGAGAAAATTGGCAACATAGACATGTCGGCCATCGGGGCCAAAGACGACCCCCTCTCCGAGCACGCCGACTTCAACCTGATTAAGCCTGCGCAGTTTCTTGCCATCGATTGCGATGCCGACCGCAACGGCGTTTTTGTTGTAATAGCCACTTGCCTCCGCGGTGTTGCCTCCTCGAATCGCTACGGCGACTGCGAGCTTGCCATCGGGGCTTACCGCCAGACCTTCGGGTCCGTCGCCCACGACCAGTGATTGAATCATCGCCGGTGGTTCGACCGACAGATCGATCACGCTCACGGCATCGTCGACGCCGTCACCACCGGTCTTATTTCCCATCTCGCCTACCAACGCAATCAATCCATCTGGAACGACGACGATGCTGTAGGGAAACGGGCCGACAGCGATCTTGGGTCCCGCCGCAACGGTATCCCCTTGCAACGTCACGACTTGCACGGCCGCGCTGTCATTGAGGGTAACCACGGCCCGTCGACCATCGGGCGCGAATGCCACGTCGGCGGCTTCGCCCTCAAGCGCCAGGGTTTGCAGGGCTGTGACACGAATTCCGTCGATGCCGAGCAAGGTAACTGAACGCCCTGCCCGATTGGCCGTGATGGCATGTTTGCCGTCAGGTGCAAAGGCGACTCCGGAAGGTTGCAGGCCGGTCTTCACAACGCCGATGGGATGCGGCGGAGATTTCGATAGAAGAAGAACGTGCACCTCGTCAGATGGCACAGTTTTCCAACCTGCGCCATCGGCCTGAAGTTGCATCGAATTGGCAACGAGGGCGATCTGTCCATCGGGCGCGATCTTGAGGTTGGTCGGTGGTCCGATGACCGAATTCGCAAGTGACACCTGCGAGGCGATGCGGGGTGTTGCGGGATTTCCAAAATCAAGCAACAACACCGAATCGGGGCCGGGACCGCGGGGTACCATCCCCTTTTCTTCGGTCCATTGCATCTTTTGATCCAGGCTGACGAGGGCAATCGACGTGTGCTTCGGCCTCATAACTTCGGGGCTCCGCGAACACGCCATCGCCCCAAAACACAGCCCGAACATGCCAAGTCTGGTCATTGTTTCGTCCTACGGATGCTTGTAGAGTAGGTTCTCGTTGGCAACTGGAGGTGTGTCGTCGAAGGGAAAGTGTTCGTAGCCTTCGTACGCCGATAGCGGGCGGATCCAAATGTTTCGGTAGCGCACCGGATTGCCGTGGTCTTGCAAGGTGATTGGCCCCTGCGCTTGATCCGGCTCGTAGACCAATACGTTGCGGTGGGTACCCGGACCGAAGAAGGCCTTGTTGTGATGCAACAGAACGCCATTGTGCATGACCGTCACGCGAGCGGGTCGCGTGAGTTTTCCGGCGGCGTCAAAGCGCGGTGCAAAGAAGATTACGTCATACACTTGCCAGGTGGTGGGAGGACGGGAAGCGTTGACAAGCGGAGGATACTGCCCGTACATCGCACCGGCCTGGCCATCTGCATAGGTGTCACTCTTGTAGTTGTCGAGGATCTGGATCTCGAAACGACCCAGAATGAAAAGACCACTGTTCCCTCTCCCCTGCCCGGATAGTTCCTGATCATCTTTGGGATGAGGTGCGGACCATTCGATGTGTAGCTGGAAGTCCTGAAATTTCTGTTTGGTTTGCAACGAATGGTTACCGACCGTGAATACACCGTTCTCGGCTTTCCAAGAATCGGGCGCAGCGCCGTCGGTCAGTTCCCAGTTCTTTTGCAGGTCGGTATCCTCGCGAAAGAGAATCAAAGCGTCCGACGGGGGCAAGCCGGGTTTCTCCTCCGAGCTGAAAGTACCTGGCGTCACGACGGGTGGTCGCGGTTGGTTAAAGTCGTGAACGCGATAGCGGCTCTCCGGTTTCGTCGGCCCGTCGGTGTAGCCGTGGTCCTGGCTCTTCGGGGTGAAGTCCGCTCCTTGAACTGGAATCGTGAGACCATCCCCAGTTGGTTCTGATGTGCCTGGTGCCGGCGGTTTGGCGACCGGAGCGGATGCACAGGCAATGAGAAACAGGGGGAAAATAGGGCGAGTGACGTTCATGCGGGCCTCCGTCCACTGGTATATGCGAGCCCGGGTCGCCACAGCAACCTTTGATTACCCGCCGTTGCATGCGGATGCGGATGGGCTCACGCTCGCCGCGAGGAAATACAATAGACCGATGTGCTGATCCTACCGTGACCACAATCGCGGCTTGCGGTAAAACAGCGACATGAAATGCATCGGCCTTGCAGGCGCAGCCATTGTCCTTCTCACAGGTTGCGCGACCACACCTAGCCCTACCCGAGGAACCCCCATGAATGCACCGGAATCAGCAAAGGCGTTGCTTGCGCCGTGGACCGGACCCTACGGTGGCGTGCCCGCGTTTGAACAGTTCAGTGTTGCCGGGTTGGCCCCCGCCATGGAAGCGGCGATGGCGGAGCAACTTGCAGAGGTGGAAGCGATCGCAAAGCAAAAAGACGCACCCACTTTCGAGAACACAATCGCGCAACTTGAACGTGCGGGCCGTGCCTACGAACGGGTTGAAACCGTGTATGGCGTTTACAGTTCAACCCTGTCAAATCCCGAGTTTCAAGAGGTCGAACGTGCCCTTGAGCCAAAAATGGCGGCCTTCTTCGACAAGATCACGCAAAATGCGCCGCTTTTCGCACGCATCGAGGTCGTCTACGAAGGTCGGCAATCATCCAGTCTAACGCCTGAGCAAGAGCGCCTGGTTTGGTTGACCTACACGAACTTCGTGCGCGCGGGGGCCAAGCTCGACGAGGCGAAAAAAGCGCGCATGTCGGAGATCAACCAGCGGCTTGCAAGTTTGTTCACCGACTTCGGTCAGCATGTATTGAACGACGAGGGCGGGCAGATGACGATCATCGAAAACGCCACGGATCTCGGGGGCCTTCCTGAATCCTTTGTGCAAGGTGCCGCCGCGGCGGCCACCGAGGCGGGCAAACCGGGCAAGTGGGCCATCCTGAACACACGTTCCAGCATGGAGCCCTTTCTTGTGTATTCAGACAATCGAGCGTTGCGCGAGAAAGTTTGGAAAACGTATTACAGCCGCGGCGACAACGGCGACGCCAACGACAACAACGTTATTATCAGCGAGATTCTGAAACTGCGCGCTGAACGGGCTCAGTTATTAGGTTACGCGACCCATGCCCACTGGCGTGTTGAAAGCCAAATGGCCGAGACGCCCGAGAAGGCCATGCAATTGCTAGAGGCCGTATGGAAACCGGCCGTGGGACGTGTCCACGAAGAGGTGGCCGAAATGCAGGCGCTGGCCAATCGCTTGAAGCACGGCATCACGATTGCGCCCTGGGATTATCGCTACTACATGGAGAAGGTACGCAAGGAGAAGTACGATCTCGACGAAACAGAGATCACGCCCTACATGCAACTTGAGAAGTTGCGCGAAGGCATGTTCTGGGTTGCCGGACAGCTTTTCGGATTGCATTTCCAGCCTGCGAAGAACGTTCCCATCTACCATCCCGACGTGCGGGTCTGGGAAGTGTTGCGCGAGGGCAAGACGGTGGGTCTCTGGTATTTCGATCCCTACGCACGCAAGGGCAAGCGCTCGGGGGCGTGGATGAATGCGTACAGGCGGCAATCCCGAATGGATGGCGAAATCACCACCATCGTCTCGAACAATTCGAATTTCGTAAAAAGCACCGATGGGCCTGTGCTCATCAGCTGGGAAGATGCGGAAACTCTGTTCCACGAGTTCGGTCATGCGTTACACGGGCTGTCGTCGAACGTCACCTACCCGAGCGTTTCGGGGACCGCAGTTGCCCGTGATTTCGTCGAGTTCCCGTCACAGCTGCTTGAGCACTGGCTTGCGACGCCCGAGGTGCTCAACCAGTTTGCCTTGCACCACAAGACAGGTGTTGCGATTCCGCCCGAACTTGTCGCCAAGATCGCACGTGCGAAGACCTTCAACCAGGGCTTTGCCACGGTGGAGTACCTCGCGAGCGCCCTCATCGACATGCGCCTGCACCTTGCCGGTAGCACGCCCATTGATCCCGATGCGTTCGAACGCGACACACTCACATCGATGGGCATGCCAACCGAGATTGTGATGCGACACCGGACGCCGCAGTTCAACCATGTCTTCAGCAGCGATGGGTATTCCGCCGGGTACTACTCGTACCTGTGGGCGGACACGTTGACGGCGGATGCCTTCGAAGCCTTCACCGAGGCGGGCGGTCCGTACGACAAGGCCGTCGCGGCGCGATTGCACCAGCACATTTTTTCGACCGGCAATACTCAGAAACCAGCCGACGCGTACCGCGCGTTTCGTGGCCGGGATGCCGGGATCGCTGCGCTGATGCGAAAACGCGGCTTTCCGCAATAGCCTGTGCGCCAG
>JAYUPZ010000661.1:0-5466 GCA_043759805.1 Myxococcales bacterium
GGCACCCGATGACATTGCGTGTCGGGCGCGCATTTATACCTTCGACGCACACCGGAAAAGACGTTGCTGCATCGTTTGGTGCGCACCCACTGGCGCACGGTTTCGTGAACGTCCGATGTGGCGCGTGTCGTGAAACCAGGCCGGTGGCGTTCAGTTGCAAGAAACGTGGGTTCTGCCCGAGCTGCATGGGGAGGCGGATGTCAGAGACGGCAGCGCATTTGGTCGAGAACGTCTTTCCGGATGTGAAGGTACGGCAGTGGGTATTGACGGTGCCGTATGAATTGCGGTTCCGGATGGCGCGTTCTCCCGAGCTGTGCAGCGCTGTGATGCGGATCTTCGTTCGATGTGTCGGGAATTGGTACAGGCGCCGTGCGAGGACGAGCGGGTTGCGGGGGAATTTGAAGACTGGCGGGGTGACGGTTATCCAGCGATTCGGATCGGCGCTCGCGCTGAATGTTCACTTTCACACGGTGATGATGGACGGAGTTTATCGGGTGGATGGAGCGGGGCCGCCCCGGTTCGTTAGAGTGCCTGCGCCCTCTGATCGTGACGTCGTGGCGGTCGCGTCTGCTGTGCACAAGTGTGTTGCAGAATTGCTTGCGGACTGGGATCAAGATGGCGATGACGTCGAAAACGACAACGCGATGGATGTTGTTGCCGCAGCCTCGGTGCAGTCGATGATTGCGACTGGGCCACGGCGGGGTTGCAAGGTGATGCGGCTTGGCAACGATCCGCACAGTTGGCGGGGGGAATTCGTGCTGGGCCGACGCTGCGCGATGGTCGAGGGGTTCAACGTTCACGCCAATACGGCGATCAAGGCGGGCGACCGAGAGGGCCGAGAGCACCTGCTGCGTTACATTGCCCGCCCTCCGCTGTCAGACGAGCGTTTGTCTCAGCTGGAGGACGGGCGGGTTGCAGTACGGTTGAAGAAGGCGTGGCGGGATGGGACGACCCACGTGGCATTTACGCCGCAGGAATTCATGGAGAAGCTGGCAGCGCTGGTGCCGCGGCCACGGGCCAATTTGGTCCGCTATCACGGGGTGTTTGCGCCAGCGGCGGGGGACCGGCAGCGTATTGTACCTGCGGGTGCTTCGCGCATGGGTACGACGGACGACGCGGGCGAACGTGCGAGGCCGACGTCGCTGCGAAGGCGGTGCTGGGCTGAGATGATGAAGCGGGTGTTCAAGGTGGACGTGTTGGAGTGCCCGCGTTGTCAGAATCGTAAGACGATTGTGGCGACGGTATTGAAGAGGGACTCCATCGTGAAGATCCTGTCGCACCTGGGCCTGGAATCAACGGCGCCCATGATTCACCCGGCGCGTCCACCGCCGACGAAGGATGTGTTCTGGGATTCAGACCCCGGCGACTGGGCCGCGTGAAATAGGGTGGAAATAGGGTGGACACTGGCTCGGGCGGCGAAACTCGTCTTCAAGCGGAAAACGTAAGGCGAATCACGGAGATTCTTGTTGAAGAACGCCTGGTCCTTGTGTCCGCCAGCCGCCGCTGGGGGGGGTAAGGGCGGCAAAAAGTTGACATAACACGGGTTATCAAACTTTGATCGAGGGTGTTGGCGTATCCTCAAATGCAGTGTACCGCGCTTATGCTTCCTATGCTCCGAGATCAACGGCATGCCGAAGCTCATGTGTATGACACGCATGCAGGATCTGCCCGAGAACGAAGATGTGACGATCGAGCCGATGAAGGCGTTTCCGCTCATCAAGGATCTCGTCACCGACGTGTCCTGGAACTTCGAGGTAAAAAAACCGATCCGAAAGTTCAAGCCACGCAAGCCCGATGCGGCCGATCGCACCTGGCGCATGAGTCAAGCCGACGTCGAGCGCCCGCAAGAGTTCCGCAAGTGCATCGAGTGTTTCCTGTGTCAGGACGTTTGCCACGTCCTGCGTGATCACCCAAAGCACGACGAGTTCATCGGTCCGCGATTCATGATGTTCTCGGCGATGTTGGAGATGCATCCGCTGGATACGGATGATCGTGTGATGGATCTGAAAGAGAAGCAGGGCATCGGCTACTGCAACATCACGAAATGCTGCACCAAGGTTTGCCCGGAACACATCGCCATTACGGACAACGCAATCATACCGATGAAAGAGCGCGTGGTGGATCGGGTCTACGATCCAGTCAGGCGGGATTTGCGCGTTTTGACCGGTAAATAAGCCGGGAAGTCAGAGCACTTCGTTCGCAAACCTTCCCACTATACCTATGTTCTACCGTTCGATGTCTCGCTGGCCCAGGCGTTCAAGCAGGCGATTTTTGTCGACCCGCCGAATCAGCGATTCGTGTTCGACGAAGCGGGCGAGTTCTGTTCGCAGAGTAACGTCCGCGTTCAAGGAGGAAACCTTTTCGGCGACCACGTCTCGCCAATTGGTTGGTGTCGGGGTTTGGCCTTTCCATCCAGATTGGACCAACGCGTTGTTCAAGAATTCCACGTTCGGTTCGACTCGCTTGTCCAGGTACCAGTCGAGATCGAAGTAGTCGCGGGCCTTCGTGTATTGACGGCTCAAAATCGCGTGAATCTTTCCGGCAAACATTGAGGGTAGGTCGAATTCGAGAACGTCGAATCGGCTACCGAATTTGTCGACGGTGCTCTTCTGAAAATTGGCTCCTGCAGGTGGGCGAGTATCCAATTCGATCTTCACCATGAGTTTCTGCTCGACCCGATCTGAGACGCCGGTCGCGTGAAGCAGGCCGCTGATCTTGGCGATGCCAGTCGAAATGGTCGTGTGTCTCGTTTTCTCCTTCACGGCTACATCACACGAAACGCCCAGTGCCTCCATGGAATTACTGACGCCCTTGCACCAGTCCGCCATGCGGCTCTCCCCTTTGCCGGTTCTGGATGACAGATCGATGTCCTCCGAGAAGCGCCGAATGCCATGGAGAACGCGCAACGCAGTTCCGCCGATGAACGCAGCATCTTCGAACGCTCCCGACTGTTCGAGCCCATGCAAGACTTTCACCTGTACGGTTTCGAGGACGCGGTTGTAACCGACCTCGCGCGGCATGTCGAGAACGGCGCGGCGCAGTTCGCTTACGAAACTGGAGACCATCCTCGTTCATCTTCTTTCTTGATCGCAGCGATCCGTACGACGGCCCGATTGAGCTTGCCGCTGGATCCGGCCAAATCTGCCATCTTGTCCAAATCCAGCGCGTCGAGATTTTGCAGTCGAAGGCTTTGCAGGTGAGCCTCACTGTCCCCCTTCGGAACAAGCCAGATCAAATCGAGCAGAGCCCGCTCTCTTGTCCCAATCCTCACAAGCTGGCGTCGATCGACAAGCGCCTCGTCGAGACCCGCGTGCTCGGCCGAGATATGACTCGTCAAAAACGTTCCAAGCGGCGTCTCGCGACGGGTCGGGCGGCCGTGGGTGATGCTGAGGTGGGTGACAATCCGCTCCGGAATCATATCGTAGTACGCAAGCGCTGATTCCTGGCTGATGTACGTTTCAGGGAAAAGGAAGTTCGCTACGAAAAATGGGTGGAGCATGTTTGGCTCCCGAAATGGTTTGCTGATGGCGTAGGCCGCACCAGACAATCGTTCCAACTTGCCGGCAGCCACCCAGCGCGACAACTGAACGCGCAACGCCGCCTCCTTGCGCCCCGGCAGGAGGTCGCGGACACGGAAAAGCCCGTGCCAAGGCACGGTTTCTAGGAGTTCTGCGAACAGCATTTTTGAAGTCTATAAAATACCATAAATGATAATGTATTGACAAAGATTTTGCATAAACCTTGAATTCCCTGGTCTTGTTGTCGGTGCGGACCGGTGTCGGGTTTCCGAGGGGGCGGGACCGGGGGGTAGGTAGATGATCTCATCCGTTGCGCCCCGCTGCGCAAAAGCGGACATCTCTACTTTGGGTCGACATGATCGAGGGTGTTGGCGTGTCGTCAGCGTGGGCAACTGGCCAACGATTCCACCAAACCGGGGCAAGCTCAAACTGATCACTCACCGAATCTGAAGCAGACTGGTCAGGGCAACGACGGCCTTCGCGAGGGCGTCGATCGATACACGTTCGTCCTTGCCGTGAATGCGGCCGATATCGTCCATCGTGATGTGTATTGGGAAAAATCCGTAGCACGCGATACCGCGCACGCGCAGTGCATTGCAGTCGGTGAATCCGCCGATCACCGAGGCGCTTGCGGTGGCCCCCTCGCGTTTAGCAAGGGTTTCGATCGCCGCGAACAATGGTGTCGCCTGGCTCGCACTCCGTGATTGCCATGACAGCAACGTCTCCACTGCCAGCGCAGGCTCGTTCATCACCCGCACCAGGTCTGCGGTCACCACCGCCGGATCCTGTCCCGGCAAAAGTCGGATGTCGAGCACGGCAGACGCCTTTGCGGAAAGCACGTTCTCCTTGTCGCTTCCCTGCAACATCGTGATGGCGAGCGTGTTGATGACGAGTCCCGCTTGCCGACCGTTACCCATGAACTCCGCGCGAAACGCTGCGTCTTTGAGTGACTTCTCGAGGTTCGCGAAGCGCTCGCGCTGGGGCGACGGCATCGCGAGACCCTGCTGCGCAAACATCGCCTGTACTTCGGGAACAATCACTATCGGAAAACGATGGGCCTCCAGTCGACCGAGAGCGCGCACCAAAACGTGGGTTGCCGAATCGGGGCGCGGGTTGCCGCCGTGGCCTGACTTTCCGGTCGCGGTAATGCGCAGCCACATGGGCGCCTTCTGCGCAACTTCAACGTGATAGACGGATGCACCCTGCCCTTGTTGCAAGATCGCGCCCCCTTCGTTGAGCGCGTAACCCACATCAGCGAACAGCTCGAAGTGTTGGTCCATCAAGAAACGAGCACCATGACCACCGCCGGCTTCTTCGTCAGCGATTGCGAGCAAGATCACATCGGTAGGCAACGTGATGCCGAGTCGCCTGAGCATAATCATCGAAAGAAAGCTCACGAGGCCCGGTCCCTTGTTGTCCATTGCACCCCGTCCCCAGAGCACACCTTCCTTGATCGTGGCAGATAGCGGCTGCACCGACCATTCCTCGGCGCTGGCGGGTACCACGTCCATGTGATGGAGCAAAACCAATGCCTTGCCATCGCCGGAACCTTCGATGCGTGCGTACAGATTGGCGCGTCCGGGTGCCGATTCGATGATCCGTGATGCGATTCCTTCTCGCTCCAGCACGTGGGACAGGAAGCGTGCGGCCGCGATCTCGTTGCCCGGTGGATTGGTGGTATCAAGCTGCACATAGCGCTGGAGTAAACACGCGATCTCTTTCTGCAGTGCCGCGGCTTCCAGTTCCGTGGCACGCGAACATTCAGGCTCCGCTGCTGTCGGAGCCCGTGACGGGGGGCGCGATTGTTCCGTGGCTACGGGAGTTATCGGCAGCGATGGCGGCGAAGGGAGCGAGTTTTCACGAATCTCTCAACGCCCCTGTGCCGCACACCCCGAATTGTTTGGGTGCGATACTCACTTTAAACACTCAGGCGAGCAGGGTGTCGAGC